>CAYQME010000056.1:0-16220 GCA_964418645.1 uncultured Flavobacteriaceae bacterium | reverse complement strand
CAACTAATTTAGTAAACAAAAACGAACGCGAGAAAATTCCGAAGGAATTTTCCAAGTAGGCAACGACCAAAGCAATTAATTATACATGGTGTTGGCAATTGTTATTTTGATTTTAGGCGTTTAATTAACAGTGATAAATAGCTTCCAATAAATGCAGAAGGTATTGTTATGAAGAGAGCAACTATTATTTCAAAAGGAAATAGGTTGTGTGTACTTGAATCATTTATACCATCAAAAACTATTCGACACATAATGCCAATTATTACTCCTAAAGTAATTAATAGGGCTATTTTCGAGGGTTTTTCATTTAGCAGTAAAGTCAGAATTAAAGAACCCAAAAATGCACTAGCACCCATCAATTTATATATACTAATTCCTAATAAACTCATCTCGTTATATGGATTAAACCAATAAGATAAGCCTCCAGCCATTATGCCAACAAGAATTATCAAAAGCACATTTTTTTTTTCATTTAATTTGGGTTTTATGTAATTAATGCCAATGGTCAAGATATCATTCGTTTTAATGATTTATATCGTCCGATAAGCGAAGTTAGCTTTTTACAAACTTGTAATCAACCTCTTACATATAAAATTAATAAAGAGTTATTAACAGGATTTGTCGTTACTAAAAGTGTAGCGATGTGGTAATCTTTTAAATAGGAAATTACATAATGAGATTGTTTCACTATGTCCGCAATAACAAAACCAAAAACAGATTATCACATCACGTTTTTACGCAATTCGCAATGTCATGTTACTACAAATTACTAATATGATAATCGACCAAACCTTCAATAGGGCGTCTCTGGAAGTTGCCAACAGTAAACCCAAGTTCTTTAGCAACAGCTTTTATTTCGTCTTGAGAGAAAAATGCAATAGAACCAGCAAAATGCACAGGCACTTTATCTAACACGTCTTTGTACTGCATAATCATGTTTTTTGCAAATAAATGAATGCCCTTTTTAATAAGGGTTTTTATATATTCGGAATCTTTGTTTAAAAACATAAACTCAGCATGTGATGCTAAATAGGCATTAGGATTGGGTTGCTTGTATAAATTATACTTCACAAAATCAGAATCCATGTTATACTTTTCGGCAAACGATACCTTTAAATCCTCTGGCATAAGGCTAAAATAGTAATCTCTTATGAGTTGTTTCCCAAAATAATTTCCGGAAGCATCATCCATTATAGTATATCCCAACGACTTTACTCTTTGTTGAATTTGTTGTCCATCAAAATAGTTACAATTAGATCCAGTACCTAAAATACAGATTATGGCAGCCTCATTGTTAGTTTTAATAGTAGCATAAGTAGCAGCATACGTATCTTCTTTTACTTCAATTACTGCATTAGAAAAAAATGTTTGTAGAACTCCTTGCAGAAGTAAACGTGGTTTTTCGGTACCACAGCCTGCGCCATAAAAGAAAACGTGAGAAACTTGCTCACGATAATTCTTTAAGTTTTTATTTTTCTTTATGATTTTACTTAATTTCTTTTCTGACAGTATTGCAGGATTAAGTCCTTTGGTTCTTATTTTTTCTAACAATTGATTGCCACTTTTATCTATTGCAATCCAATCGCATTTTGTAGAACCACTATCAATAATTAAAATCATGAAGTAAAAGTAAAAAAAATAAGCTGTAAATTTATTTACAACTTATTTAAATTATAGTTTAAATAGAATTTACATATTCGGCTAAATCTACTAATTTATTGGAGTAGGCAAACTCATTATCATACCAACAAACAATCTTGAAGAATTTAGAATTGAGTTCTATACCAGCTTCAGCATCAAAAATACTTGTACGTGTGTCACTCACAAAATCCTGAGACACAACAGCTTCGTCTGTGTAGCCTAAGATACCATTTAACTCGCCTTCAGAAGCTTCTTTAAATGCTTTTTTAATTTCATCGTAAGATGTTTCTTTTTTCAAACGTACGGTTAAATCAACCACAGAAACATCAGCTGTTGGCACGCGAAATGACATTCCAGTTAGTTTCCCATTTAATTTTGGAATTACCTTACCCACTGCTTTTGCAGCTCCTGTAGATGCTGGAATTATGTTTACTAAAGCACTTCTTCCGCCTCTAAAATCCTTATGTGAAGGGCCATCTACTGTTAATTGTGATGCTGTAGTAGCGTGAATAGTAGTCATTAATGCTTCTTCAATTCCAAAACTGTCGTCTAAAACTTTAGCCATAGGAGCTAAACAGTTTGTAGTACAGGATGCATTAGAAACAATAGTATCCGTTGGTTGTACGTCTTTATGGTTTACACCCATAACAAACATTGGTGCGTCTTTACTTGGCGCCGAAATAACAACCTTTTTTGCTCCTGCTACTATATGATAATTGGCTGTTTCTAAAGTGGTGAAAATACCAGTACAATCGGCAACAACATCAACGCTAACCTCATCCCATTTTAGGTTTCTAGGGTCTCTTTCGGCAGTTATGCGAATTGTTTTTCCATCTACAATTAAGTTCCCATCTTTAATTTCAACAGAGCCATCAAATCGACCATGTATAGAATCGTATTCTAAGAGGTAAGCTAAGTGCTCAACATCTAATAAATCATTTATTGCTACTACATCTACGTCTGGACGCTTTACCGTTGCTCTAAATACAATTCTCCCAATGCGACCAAATCCGTTAATCCCAATTTTTACTTTCGACATATTTATTTTTCTTTGTTTTTTAAGTGCTCATTATATCTGACACTCTTAGTAATTCTTTATTTATTTCTGAATTTCCTTTTACTGCATTTTCAATTGGAGTTAGCTCCATTTTATTATTTATAATTCCAACCATACAGCTGGTTTCCCCATCCAACAAAGACTCTACAGCCTTTACCCCCATTCTACTGGCTAACACACGATCAAAACAGCTTGGTGCACCACCACGCTGCATATGCCCTAAAACAGAAACTCGAACTTCATACTCTCTCAAGTGTTCTTCAACATAATCTCTAAGTTCAAAAACATTTTTGCCAATTTTGTCACCTTCAGCTACAACAACTATACTCGAGGATTTCCCCGATTTTTTACTACGCTTTAAAGACTCTAACAAGCGATCTAATCCAAGATTCTCTTCAGGAATTAATATTTCTTCGGCACCAGCACCAACACCTGCATTCAACGCGATATGACCAGCATCTTTACCCATAACTTCTACAAAAAATAAGCGCTTGTGAGAACTGGCAGTGTCTCGAATTTTATCTATACACTCAACAACTGTATTTAAAGCTGTATCATATCCTAAGGTGAAATTTGTGCCATAAATATCATTATCAATAGTTCCAGGAATACCTATAATTGGAAAATTAAATTCTTTATTAAATAAAATACCTCCAGTAAACGTACCATCACCACCTATTAAAACTAAGGCATCAATACCTTCTTTTTTAATTTGTGCATAAGCCTCTTGTCTACCTTTTTCTGTTCTAAAAGCGTCAGATCGTGCCGATTTTAAAATGGTTCCGCCTCGGTTAATAATGTTATTTACACTTCTTGCAGAAAGTAGTTTAAAATCGCCTTCAATTAAGCCTTCGTAGCCTCTGTAAATGCCAACGCAATCAATTTTATGAAATGCACAAGTACGAACTACAGATCGTATTGCGGCATTCATTCCAGGAGCATCTCCTCCTGAGGTCATGACAGCAATTTTCTTAAATATTTTTGACATTTTTGCTTTTTGGAACGATAAAACTAAGAAACTTAACTAATACAAAAGCTATTTTTTATCATATTTTAACGAAATAAACAAACTCAAACGTTTTCGTAAATAAGTATTTTAGTGAATTTCTTCTAATTGTTAGATTTATTAGCGCTTTTTGAGTCACTTTTTTTGAAAGTAATGAACTCTGGATGGTTGGTTTTTTTGCTTTTTTTACTCTTTTTTTTAGTCTTTTTATTATTCCTAAAAATCTTTTGGAAGAGTTCTTTTAAATTATCAAATTCTACATTATAAGATAAGCCTACGCCTTGAGTATATCCTATTTGTTCTCCAAAATTTTGGATACTGTTTTCCCGATTAAAAAACGTTAATGAAAAAGTACCTTCTTCATTAATTAAGACCTCAATTTCAAAATCGCCAGCAATAACAGTTTCGTTTACGCCTCCAATTGGTACACCAACCTTGCCATTAATAAGAATCCTATCGCTTAACTGTGTAGAAATTCGTGTTACAAATCTATCATCCGTTTGGAATTCAGGACTATTATCTCCAATTTGATAGTCAAATTGCAATTGTATATTACCATTATCGCTAGAAATTATATCATTGATTATTGCAGAAGCTCTATCAGAAAACAGCCCAACCCAATCCTGAGAATTAAAACGCACATCACTCTTAAAATTACCTGTTGCTAATAAAGATAGCGCTTGAAATTGTTTACTCTCATCACTGTTTAATCTGTATTGGAGCTCAGAATTCAATGTTGTATTTACATTTGGAAAGCTTAGATCAAATACAGGATCTGGTTTTTCCAATTCTCCTATAAGATGAATTTTAACTTCAACAGGAATACTTCTATTTATAGGATTATCTAACAAAATTGAAGGATTGGCTTCAATACCGTCATGTATAGCTTCAATATTAATTTGAGCTTTTAAAGGGTCACCCTCCCAAACCAAAGTACCACCAGGCAATACCTTAAACTTTTTTTGAACTAAACCACCATATACAAAATTATAAACCCCTTCGTTAACAATAAAGTCGCCATGCATTTTAAATTTACCATTCGTATTAATTTGAACCCCTAAAATTCCATCACCACGTCCTCTAATTGAACTTCCTGAATCTTTATCAATTACAATTTCAATTTCGGCATTGTCATCAACAGAAAGGTCAAAGTCCATCTCTAGCCCTTTAATTTCTTTTAGTACAACCGCTTCTCCCTTTAGTCTATTTTCTTTTTCTTCTTTGGTTAAAAAATGGATGTATGCATTATCGCCAAAAGACTCTGCATCGTTTAAAGGGATTTTAAATACAGTGCCTTCTTCTGTACTAACATCTGCCTTAATTACTAATTGATTGGTTGGTCCAGTGATACCAATATTACCTCTTACAAAAGCAGTCCCATAATACAGAGCGTCCTCACTGTCTTTTGTGTTTAAAACAAGTAATCTATCGGAATTTATGTTAAGATCTAAAGACCATTTTGAAAAGTTAACATGGTTTATACTCCCGCTTAATGTAGATCTAGAAAAATATTCCGAATCCACCAAATGTGCATTATTAAACATAAATCGCTGTTGTTTATCCGTATTCAAGACAATCTCAGTATCATCTTCAAAAGCATAATCAACATTTAAATATGGAATATTCATTCCTCCTCTATCTAAAAGTAACTGCCCATTTATTTGTGGGCGTTGTATCCGTCCCGTTACTTTTGCAGTTCCTGAAACTTCACCTCTTATATTTGTAATTACACCTTCGCCAAACGGATTTAATGGATCTAGAATAAACTTATCAAAATCAACATTTAAATTTAAGCGTGAGTCGTTTTTAGAAAAATCAAGATTACCTACTACTGCTAATGACTCTGACTCATCATCTTTTAAACTCATATTGATTGTGTAATTTGTTAAAGATTTATTTCCTTTAATATTAGTCCTAAACGAACCAAGGTTAAAGTTATTAATCTTAAAGTTATCAATTGTTACATTAGATTCTGGAATATAAATCCCTTTTTGTTGTTGAATACTCAGCTTTCCATTTACATTTCCTGCTAAAGCTAAACTGTCAATCCGAGGCGTGATTTTAATTAAATCTACATCTTTAAAATCTAAATTGATGTTTTTTGTTGTAGAATCTTTTAGTATCCCATAGAGATTAATAACTTCGGCTTGATGGCTCATTCTAAGACCTTGTATTTTTACATCTTTGAACTGCCTATCAAATACTATTTTATTAAACTTATTCTTATCTTCATTAATATACCATTGATTATTCTTGAAAATTATATTAGATTTATTAAACCCTAAAACAGATTTACTCTCTTCGTCAATAGTATAGAATAAATTGAAATTGAAATCATCGGAATTATCTTTTCCACCTTTAAACTCAGCCTTTACAAATAAAGTGTCCTTTTTAGTAACATTAATTAGGCTAAATTTTGATACATTATAATACTTCGTATTTATACTATCTACCTCAATATAAGTATTAAATAAAGGGTTCTTATTATCGACCTTTAACTGAATTTTACTTGCAAAGTATTCGTTAAGCTGTATTTGTGGCGATTTAAATGTAAGATTGAATTTTCTAGCATCGCTTTCAACCCTACCTTTTAAAAACGTGTTACTCCCCAGCTTTAAATCGGGATAAAACACATCAGCTATTTTGTTGTAAATTTTAAAATTGAAATTAATAAACTGATTTGCTTCAATATCATAGGGTTTAAAATTGGTATATATATTACTTAACGAGTTTTCTATAAGTTTAAACACGTCTTTAAAAACAAATTTTCCATTTAAATCACCTTCAATGATATCTGGTGAATTAATAGCTATAAAACGAATATTATTTTTAAATTTTGAAGAAATGGCAAAGTCCTTAAAATAATACGCATCATTTTCATTTTTATACAGTGTATTTTTAAAAGTCACGTTACCATAAGCATCATCAAAGTTGCTAGCATTCATGTTCATTTTTACAACACTTTTAAAAATTGAAATACTATCATTTTTAGCAAAGTTTAGCGCTTTTAAATTAGCGTGATCTACTTGTGCTGTAAAATCGTACTTCTTTACTGCTTCAGAAAAATCTATTAGTCCATTAAAGTTTAATTGCAAATTGTTATCTCTAGTAACCAAATTACCATCAAATATTTTATTCCTTACATTTCCTGAAACTGTTGTGTTTTTGTATTCATAGTCATTATAAATTAAGCTAAATACTTTTCCTTTAACTTGTGTGTTAATGTCATCGGCTGAAAAACCTGCGCCATTAACATCGACATCGAGAGATACTTTTCCAATTTTAGGGTCTTCTATTAAGGCACCAATATCAAAATCATCTAGAACAACATTACCTATATAGGTTGTTGCATCTTTAGCATCTATATTTTGCATTTCAATATTTGAAATTATATATCCAAAACCAGAACTAATTTCAATATCTGCATTTATTGTTTCAGCGGTAACTTTAGTGTTTCCTTCAATAGAAAATCTGCCTAAATCTTCAAGAACTGTAGGCATTGATTTGCCTAAAACACGTGGAAGTATACTCCTCAAATCTCCATAGGATGATGTTAATCTTTCAAAATTAGCATCCATTACAAAGGTGTTTTTAGCCTTATTAAATAAATTTTTAAATTTTATATCGCCATCAATAATAGTTTGTCTTGACGTTCTTAATAATAAATCGTTGGCTATTAAATTATTTAAGGTACCATAAAAATTTACGTTTAGATGCACATGCTGATTAGTACCAAACTCATTATAAAAAACATTCAAATCATTTAATGCAATATCTGAATCAATAAAATTTGCACGCACCTTAACCTTATCTACAAAATACTGCAAATCGCTACGGTTATATTCAAACTTAAGGTCTCCTTTTAGTGTTGAATTTGCCGTTTTGATTTGAAGAAAATCAAAGGTCATTTTTTTTAGGGTATAGGTAAAATTAGTAGTCATGTTTGTTATCTCTAAACCACTATTTTCCCTAAAGCTTAACTTATTAATCCGTGTACTTACGTCTGGTCCAAGAACTAAAAAGTCTGTGGCATTTATATTCAGATTTTTAAAAGCAAGTACATGTGGGGTTTCATGATTTTCGTCTATTAACCGAAACTCGCTATCTGTTATTGAGACATCGCTCGACGATAATAAAAAAGGGCTTCCCTTTTTTTTAGTACTTTTTGTATCAAATTTGGCTACAAAAACATCAAGGTTAGTTTCTGTCTCACAGGCGTACGTTTTTAAATTAAAAACGAGCCCTTCAATATCAATATCTCCAAATGTAAGCTTGTTGTTATATAGCTTTTTAAAGCTTAAAATGGAAGTATTTAACTCAACAATGCTAATTAAAGTATCTTTTTTATAATCTTCAATGTATATATTTTTAAGTTTGACATCACCATTTAACTGAAGCCCAACTTTTTCAATACTAATGTTTGTGCCAAAGTCATCATTAATTCTTTTAGTCGCATATTTTCCCAGACGGGTTTGAACAGCAGGAATAGAAAATAATAACACCAAAATGATGAAAAGAAGCAGCAAAATTGCCACTATTTTTAATGCTATTTTTAAAACTTTCTTGATACGTGTTAAAGTTATAACTTTCTATAAGAATAAACTACATTTCATTAGCAAATGTCTATTAAAAACTAATGTCTAAGGTAAACTACATTAACGTTAATTACACATAAATTAAAAAAATAAATGAGTAGTTTTGTATATACGAAAATATAAAAGATTTAGACTTTTATTATAGTCAAAATAACAATTATTATGCCTAAACTTTGCTAATGGATTCCCAAAAAATTTACATATTAGGAATTGAATCATCATGTGATGATACTGCAGCTTCTGTAATTTACAACGGAAAAATTTTAAGCAATGTTGTAGCAAATCAAAAAATTCATAGTGACTATGGTGGTGTTGTCCCCGAATTAGCATCAAGAGCACACCAACAAAATATAATTCCAGTAGTTCATCAAGCGTTGGAAAAAGCAAAAATTACTAAATCGCAATTAAATGCTATTGCTTTTACGCGAGGTCCAGGTTTAATGGGTTCATTGCTTGTTGGTACTTCATTTGCAAAATCTATAGCCTATGGTTTAAATATTCCGTTAATTGATGTTAACCATATGCAAGCTCATATCTTAGCACATTTTATTGATGAAGCAGGTTTTAACAAACCTGAGTTTCCTTTTTTGGCTATGACTATTTCTGGTGGACATACACAAATTGTAAAAGTGAATCATTATTTTGATATGAAGGTTCTTGGTGAAACTATTGATGATGCCGTTGGAGAAGCCTATGATAAAAGTGGTAAAATTCTAGGACTGGGTTATCCTGCTGGACCAGAAATTGATAGGCTTGCACAACTTGGCAATCCAAAATCATATAAGTTTACCAAGCCAAAAGTAGACGGTTTAAACTTTAGCTTTTCAGGTTTGAAAACAGCTATTTTATATTTTATACAACGTGAAATCAAAGCCAATCCAAATTTTATAAAAGAACATTTAAACGATATTTGTGCTTCTATTCAATATACTATTATAGAGATATTAATGGATAAACTTAAACTAGCTACCAAGCTAACAGGAATTAAACATATTGCTATTGGTGGAGGTGTTTCAGCTAATTCTGGAATTAGAAAAGCACTTAAAGAAGGTGAAGAAAAACATGGTTGGATAACCTACATTCCTAAGTTTGAATTTACTACTGATAATGCTGCTATGATTGCCATAGTTGGCTATTTAAAGTTTTTAGAAAGTGATTTTGCAGAACAAAATATTACTGCTTCGGCGAGGTTGAAAATTTAGAGAATGAGCAAATTAAAGACACCTCATTATTTTTGGATAACTGCTGTTTTTATTTTATTAATTGGTGTTTCTTCTTTCTTCGATGAAAATGATATCATTGATATAAATGTTCATGACACATATTTTGTTATTCGTAATTCACATCTAACAACACTATTATTTGTTATTTATGGAATTATTGGATTCTGCTATTGGTTGTTTTTCAAATATGAAATTATTCTAGTTCGTAATTTAACTAATATACATTCCATAATTACCATTGGTAGTATTTATATTTATGAAATTGGAATGATTTATTATAATTTCAAAACAGATAGTAGTTTTCCATTATTTGATGATGATATATTAAACCAAAATCTTTTTACCTTAATTATTGTAATGTTAGTTCTATTTACTCAGCTTTTATTTATTACTAACATAATTTTGTCTACAATAAAATACTCAATATATTATTTTCTAATGAAGAAAAGATAATGCTGTGTTATTGTAATGCTAATTCATTTTATATTTGTGTATGCAATTATTCTATAATCCTGAACTTACTGAGAAAACCAAGCAATTTTATTTCGCTAAAGACGAAAGCAAACATATTGCCAAAGTTTTGCGCAAAAAAGAAGGTGATACTTTGAATATCACCAATGGCAAAGGCTGGTTGTTTACTGCAGAAATAACTCTAGCAGATATTAAGAATTGTACAGTAACTATAGTGTCTAAAGTATTTCAGCATAAAAAGGATTACCAATTGCATTTGGCAGTTGCACCAACAAAAATGAATGATCGTTACGAATGGTTTTTGGAAAAAGCAACTGAAATTGGTATAGACAGCATCACTCCTATTATTTGCAACCATAGTGAACGTAATATCATTAAACTAGAACGCTACGAGAAAATACTACAGTCTGCAATGAAACAATCACTACATTATTACTTACCAAAGTTAAATGCTGCCATTTCATTTAAAGACTTTATAAAGCAAGATTTAAAAGGCCAACGCTTTATCGCACATTGTGAAAAATTAGATAGAAAATCACTCAAGCAAGAATTAAAACCACAACAAGATGTCACTATTTTAATTGGACCTGAAGGCGACTTTTCTGTTAAAGAAATCGCGCAAGCGCTTCAAAATGATTTTATTCCTGTAACTTTGGGAGAAACCAGATTTCGAACCGAAACTGCAGCTATTGTAGCTTGTCATAGCGTAGCATTTATAAACGAATAGTATGAAATATCTTTGTTCTTTACTCTTTATTATTTGTTCTTTTTTCTCATTCTCCCAAGAGATTGCTGTACTAAAATACAAAGGTGGAGGGGATTGGTATGGTAATCCTACATCATTACCAAATCTTATTAAATTCTGCAATACTAACATTAACACTAAAATTAAAGCGAAGCCTCAAACTGTAGAGGCTGGTAGTATTGACATTTTTCAATATCCATTTATACATATGACAGGACATGGTAATGTGTTTTTTAATGATGCAGATGCGGAAAATTTACGGAATTATTTAATTTCAGGAGGCTTTTTACATATTGATGATAATTATGGTATGCAACCCTATATCGTAAAAGAACTCAAAAAAGTATTTCCAAATACAGAATTGATTGAATTACCTTCTAATCATGAAATTTTTAATATTGCCTTTAAATTTCCAAATGGATTACCTAAAATACATGAACATGATGGAAAACGCTCACAAGCATTTGGTATTTTTTATGGAGGGCGTTTGGTACTGCTATTTACTTACGAAAGTGATTTAGGCGATGGTTGGGAAGATGAGGAAATTCATAACGACCCGAAAGAAGTAAGAGAAAAAGCTTTAAAAATGGGAGCCAATATTATAAAATATGCTTTTGAAAATTAATACGAGTTATGAATTACAATTCACACTTTTTGATTTTTTAAATCGTAACTCACCAATCTAAAATTCTCTTGCAACTCACCCACTACAATACCAACTTTAAACAATACAAGTTTCCTATTACACTAATTTGCGATAATGTTACAAACGCAACAAATATTGGTAGTTTGTTCAGAATCGCTGATGCTTTCGGGATTGAAGAAATTATTTTTTGTGGGAAACATATTCAGCTAGGACGAAAAATAACAAAGACTTCCAGAGCAACTGAAAAAGTGGTTTCCTATAAAATGTCTAACTCAATTTCAAACGAAGTAAATCTGTTTAAAGCAAACGATTATTGCATCATATCACTTGAAATTACCAGCAAAAGTTTACCAATCCATAAATTTCAATTTCCTAAAAAAGAACCAATAGCACTTATTGTTGGCGATGAAAATTTTGGAGTTTCAGAAGCTGTTTTAAAACTATCTGATGAGGTAGTTCATATTAATATGTTTGGACAAAACAGTAGCATGAATGTTGTACAAGCCACAAATATTGCTTTATATGAAATTACAAAGCAAATAATCTAAAGCATTTTATATATTTACTACATGAATTCTAACTTAATAACCAAAGGTATTATAAAAGCAATAGCCATAATTGTTGGTGTATTTTTGCTTTTATTTTTTCTTTATAAAATACAATCTGTTCTTGTTTATATTGCTATTGCTGCAGTATTGTCTCTAATTGGTCGACCAATTGTACGTTTTTTAAAGTCAAAGCTAAAATTTAAAAACACAATTGCAGTAGTAGTAACAATGCTGGCTTTAGTTGGTTTATTTGTTGGGTTGGTACGCATGTTTATTCCTTTAATTGTTGAACAAGGTCATAATTTGTCCTTACTCAATATTGAGGAATTACAAGGCAACATTGAAGATTTATACCATCAAGTATCAAAATATTTTGCACTTAACAATATTGATGTAGAACAGTCTTTAAAAGATTCTAATTTACTTTCTAAACTAGATTATTCTATAATACCAAATTTTTTGAATTCAGTAGTTAGTGGATTTGGAAGCTTTAGTATTGGGTTATTTTCAGTACTGTTTATTACATTCTTTTTACTAAAGGATAGTCAGTTGCTAGAACATGGAATCATGGTATTAGTACCAGACACTAAAGAAACCAGAATGGAAAGATCATTTAATAAAATAAAAGATTTGTTGTCTCGATATTTTATTGGTTTAATCTTTCAAATTCTAATTTTATTCATAATATATACTATTGTCCTTTTAATCTTCGGTATTAAAAACGCCATAGTAATTGCTTTTTTATGTGCTTTACTTAATCTTATACCATACATTGGACCGCTTATTGGAGGTGTATTGATGCTTATTCTTACAATGACTAGTAATCTTGACGCAAGTTTTAGTGAAGTGATTTTACCAAAAACTATTTATGTAATGATTGGTTTTATTATTGGGCAATTAGTCGATAATTTTTTCAGTCAACCGTTTATTTTTTCAAAAAGTGTAAAATCTCATCCGTTAGAGATATTCTTAGTTATCATAATTGCTGGACTCTTGTTTGGAGTTATAGGTATGATTGTAGCTATACCAACTTATACTGCTTCAAAGGTGGTGATGAAAGAATTCTTATCAGAAAATAAAATTGTTAAACAGCTCACTAAAAATTTGTAGTTTTAGTTTGAATAAGGAAGTTTTAAATACTGCAATACAAGACTTTATAAATAATAATTTAAATTCTGATTTATCATCTTTATTACTCAAAGGCACAACATTCCGTACTGTATATACAAAAGAAATTGTAGAACAGATTGAAGCTAAAAAAAAAAGTGAAAGCAAGCTCCCAACATGGTTTAATACTCCAAATATTTATTATCCAAACAAGCTTAACCTTGAACAAACATCATCTGAAATTACTGCGGAATATAAATCGCAATTGATATTAGGATCTACAATGATTGACCTCACTGGAGGTTTTGGTGTAGACTCATTTTATTTTTCTAAGCAATTTAATAAAGTAACACATTGCGAAATTAATAAAAAGCTTTCAAAAATTGCATCACACAATTTTAAACAACTGGTAGCATTCAATATCACTACTATTAATCAAGACGGATTAGAATATTTAAATAAAGAGTCGGAAACTCATGATTGGATATATTTAGACCCTTCCAGAAGGCATGACACTAAAGGAAAAGTATTCTATTTAAAAGATTGTTTGCCAAATGTTTCCGAAAATCTAGATTTATTATTTAAGCATTCCAATAACATTTTAATAAAAGCATCTCCAATGCTGGATATTACAGTTGGTTTATCTGAATTAAAGTTTGTAAAAGAAATTCATACTGTTGCCATCAATAATGATGTAAAAGAACTCCTCTTTATTTTAGAAAACGGATATCAAGAAACTATTGGAGTTAAAACCATTAATATCAGAAAGGATATTCATGAAACATTTACATTTAACCTAAATGAAGAAGTACACAAAGCGGCTACATTTGGTAATTTGCAACGATACCTATATGAACCTAACTCAACTATACTTAAATCTGGAGCCTTTAAAACAGTTTCCCATAAACTTAAAGTTGATAAACTCCACAAACATTCTCATATATATACATCAACTGAGTTAATTGATTTTCCTGGTAGGCGATTTGAAATTTTAGAAGTATTTCCGTACAATAAAAAGCAAGTAGAAAAATCTCTTAAAAACAAAAAGGCAAATGTTAGTACTCGTAATTTTCCATTAACAGTGAATCAACTTAAAAAGAAGTTTAAAATTAAAGATGGAGGTAATTTATATGTGTTTTTTACAACTAATATTAATAATGAAAAGATTGTAGTTTTTTGCAATAAGGTATAAGAAACAGTTACTTAGCAATCATAAGGTTAATATTTATTTATCTATCTATTTTAAAGGTATTAAGCTTGATATCATCCAAGCCTACTTCATCAAACGGATATTCCATATCATCCTGAATATTATAAAGAGAAATTAAAATAAACTCACTTAATACAACCACAAAATAGGTAATCCAAATGGTAGTATCCAAGCCCACTTTATTTATAATTGTTGGTGTATAAATTAAAGGAAATATATATATAAATATAAGGCAATAAGCTTTTAAACTTATTGGTGTTCTATGCGCATGTATTGCCTGCAAGTTTTCTATGGCTTCATGCAGATCGTTCATAAAACGAATCACTTTATCCTTCAAGCTTTTTGGTAATGCTTCATTATTTTCAATAATAAACAAATACACTTTATGAACAGAAACATCAAGGTTATTTGTATTATAATTATTATTTCTAAGATGATTGATTAGTCCTTCACTTATTTCAACTAAGATATTAGTTATATCTTCTTTCTTTTCATCATTAAGACTTGTTGTGCTTAAGAAAAAATAATTTATTGTTTTTATTGCGCCTCTAAATTGACTCAAATGTTCAAGTGCTTTTTCTCTTCGTCTAAAAGAACTACGAATAGTAAAAACAAGGGGAAATACAATAGCAATACTAATAAGAGTTAAATCTATATTGTAATTTATATTATAATAATATGCAATTATTGGAGTAATGACAGCAATTATTAAGGCAATTAAAGTTTTAAAATTAATAATTGCAAAATATTGATTCATAATAAAGAAATTTAATACATTATATTTGTTAAAATAGAAACAATATTATGAATAAGCAAATAATATGTATTCTCCTTTTATTTCATTTCAGCATTTCTTCTCATATTTATGCTCAAGGAAGCAAGGGTTCAGACTCTACTAAAAAAATAACCAAACTCTTTAGAAATCAGAAGTTATTACCTATAAAGTTATCATATTCTAACAAAAGAGTTAAAAGAAACACTAATGATAGTACATATTTAAAATCTACACTTAAGTACCAAAAAGAAAATGGTGAATGGAAAACTATAGATGTAGAATTAAGAGCAAGAGGAAATTTTAGACGCAAAAATTGTTATTTTCCACCTATTAAAATAAAAATCAAGAGCGAAGTATCTAAAGGCACATTATTTAAGGGAAATAAAAAGTTGAAATTAGTATTGCCCTGTTTATTACAGAAAGATAAAAATGACAATGTTATTAAGGAATATATTGCTTATAAATTATATGAATTAATTTCACCTTATCATTTTAAAACACGTTTAGCTAATATTACTTTAAACGAGCCAAAAGGAAAAAAAACTAAAATCCATTATATAAAAGGTTTTTTAATTGAAGATGATAAAAAAATAGCAAAAAGACACAATGGTAAAATGTTTGAAAGATCTATTGATTCTCGAGGACAACATGATTTAACTTCGGTACAAAACGCTTTTTTTCAATTTATGATTGGAAATGTCGATTTTTCAGCTACAAAACAGCACAATGCAAAGCTTTTATACATTGATAAGAAAATATATCCTATTCCATACGATTTTGACATGTGTGGTCTGGTAAATGCTAGCTATGCCTCCGTTTCCCAAACTCAAAATAATGCTATAAAAATAACTTCCGTAACTCAAAGGCAATATCGTGGCTTCAAAAGAGATTTTAAAATAATTGAACAAGTAAGACAGGAGTTTCTTAGTAACAAAAATAGGATGTTAGAGATTGTTGATAGTTATGAATCAAGTTTTGAAAATCAATCAGAATTTGATAATTGTAAACTTTTTATTTTAGATTTTTTTAGAATCATGAAAAATGATAAGAGATTTAATGATGAAATATTAAATGCGTTACGAGGATAAAACTTATTAAAATTTATAAATAAAGCAAAAGGTCTCACATATGTAAGACCTTTTGTGATGGCACTAGGATTCGAACCTAGGACCGCCTGCTTAGAAGGCAGGTGCTCT
>CAYQME010000055.1:0-16411 GCA_964418645.1 uncultured Flavobacteriaceae bacterium | reverse complement strand
AACTCTCAACTCATTATTCATACCTAAAAAACTAAAAAAATGGCAGATATAAGTATAGAAGTAAATGGTGTAAAATTCCCTAACCCTTTTGTAATAGGGTCAGGACCACCAAGTACCAATTTTAGAACCATTGATAAAGCCTTTACTGCTGGTTGGGGAGGAGTTGTAGCTAAAACGGTAAGCTTAAGTTCAACTCCTGTAATGAATGTAAACCCTCGATATGGAAAATTAAAAACCCCAAATGGAGATATTATCGGATTTGAAAACATTGAATTAATTTCAGATAGGACGTTGGAAGTTTGGTTGGATGAATTCAAAAGAATTAAAGACAAACATCCAGATAAAGTCTTAATTGCGTCCTTAATGGAATCTTACGAGAAAAGTCGTTGGCAAGATTTAACAGGTTTAATTGCTGACACTGGAGTAGATATGTTTGAATTAAATTTTTCTTGTCCTCATGGACATCCAGAAACAGGAATGGGTGCTTTTATGGGTCAAAATAAGGAAATGGTTGAAGAAGTAACAGGATGGGTTCGTGAAGTTTCAAAATTACCCATTTGGGCAAAAATGACTCCAGATATTACCGACATTACTGCACCTGCAAAAGCTGCATTCGATGGAGGAGCAGATGGCGTTGCTGCCATTAACACAATACCTTCCATTGTAGGAATTAATTTGGAAAGCTTACGTCCAATGCCAACAGTAGAAGGACATTCAACACCAGGAGGATTTTCTTACTATGCAGTAAAACCATTAGCATTGAGAAAAGTATCTGAAATTGCTAGAGCTCTTAAAGGAAGAGATATATCTGGAATAGGAGGCGTAATTAGCAGTCATGAAGCAATTGAATTTATCCTAATGGGAAGTTCGACTGTACAAGTTTGTACTGGAGTTATGCTTCAAGGCTATGGAATGGTAGATGAATTAAATCGAGGATTATCTGATTTTATGGATAAGAATGGATTTAAAACTGTACGAGAATTTGTTGGACATTCTTTACAATATTTAACAACTCACCATCATTTAGTCGATATGAAAATTGCCAAAAAATCCGATGCGTTAGGTACGAATCGAGACGAAAACTGGGGTAAAGATATTACTAAAGAAACAGACAAATTAGCAAGTAATTAATCGGAATAAATTAGTTGTTAAAAATTAGAATTGAAAAAAATAACTTTGGGCATTTTAAACTTCAAATAACTTTAAGTACTTTAAAATGCCTATAATAAAATCTACTTATAAATCACGAATCTTTTTTAGAAACGGATTTGTATCTACTGTTTATTCTGGTTTGGCTAGAAAAGTAATTGGTGTAAATCAAGAGCGTGAACGCATAACTTTAAGCGATGGCGACTTTTTAGATTTAGATTGGTGCTATACTAATGAAACTAATAATAAGCTTGTTATTTTACTTCATGGTTTAGAAGGCGATGCACAACGACCATATATGTTAGGTGCTGCAAAAGTGTTAAATCAAAATAATTTTGATGTCGTTAGTGTAAATTTTAGAAGTTGTAGCGGTGAAGAAAATTTAAAATTTCGTTCGTATCATTCTGGAGCAACTGAAGATTTAGAAGATGTAGTCAATCATATCATTTCAACAAAACACTATTCAAATATATATATTAATGGATTTAGTCTTGGAGGCAACGTTACACTTAAATATTTAGGTGAAGGTCGAATTATTCCAAGTCAAATTAAAGCAGCTGTTGCAATTTCAGTGCCTTGTAGCTTATATGGCTCTTGTGTTGAATTGCATAAGTTCCACAATGTATTATATCACAATCGCTTTAAAAAATATTTAATAAATAAATTAAAGCAAAAACGGAAGCGTTTTCCAGAATTAGTAAGTGATGCAGATATTATTAGTATTAAGACACTAAAAGATTTTGATGATGTTTATACGTCGAAAGCCCATGGTTTTAAAGATGCTTTAGATTATTATGACAAATGTAGCAGTTTGCAATTTCTAAATAATATTTCAATTCCTACACTTTTAATTAATGCTAAGAACGATTCTTTTTTATCGGTAGATTGTTATCCTATTGAAGAAGCAAAAGCAAACCCTAGTTTGTTTCTAGAAACCCCTAATTATGGTGGTCATGTTGGTTTTGTAACAAGAAGTAATGTGTATTATAATGAAAAGAGAGCGTTAGAGTTTTTGAATATTCATAAATAACTAATTAATAGCACTTTTCATGCTATACAAATTGAAGGCTAATTTCGTTCAGTCTTTCCTTTTATCTTAAATATTAGTAGTAAGATATTATCATAATTAACAGACCTTATTCTATTGTATTGTAATTTAACTGAAAATCAACCAGCTAAAGATGAAAAGTTTTGTTATTAGTATTCTTTTACTAGTGTTTGTTAAAACTGGTGCTCAGAATAACGATTTTTCTCTGACCATATCCTTTGAAAATATTGAAATTATAGATGCTTTAGATCAAATTGAAAACAAAATTGATGTTAAGTTTTATTATGTTGATGAATGGGTTAAAGGTAAAAAGATAACTGGTAGTTATACGAATGCTGCTATCGATACAATTCTGGAAGATATTTTTCAGAAAACAATTCTCAACTTTTTTATTTTAGATAATAGTAAAATTATTTTAACAAGAAACAATAGAATTTATGATGCACTTCCTCAAGGTTTTTTTGGAGGCAATTCAGAAGAAGTAACTGAGATTACAAATAAAGAAAACAAAGAAAAGATCAAAGATATTAACCCTGTATTTTATAATGAAGAGCGAGAATCTACTCCTCAGAAAACAGAACTTGTTAGAATTGGAAAGGAGAATAAAGATAATTTAAAACGCAGATTTAAACTTTCTGGGTATGCGAAAAATATTAAAACTGGCCAGTTTATTTCAAATCTTGCCATTGCTGTAAAGGACAAAAATATTGGTACAGTTACTAATAAAAACGGATATTACGAACTTAACCTACCCCCTGGTCTAAACATAATTGAAACAAGCTCTTTAGGAACTTTAAGTACATTAAAAGAAGTTGTAATTTATAATGATGGCCGTTTAAATTTTAGCTTACAAGAAGGTTATCAGATTTTGGATGAGATTATTATAGAAGCGGATATAGATAAAAATGTAGAAGAAACTAATACAGGCGTTACAAAAATTGAAGTTAAGGAAATTAAGAATATCCCTTTGGTATTGGGTGAAAGAGATGTTTTGCAAGTAGCTACCACATTGCCAGGAATAACAAAGACCGGTGAAGGCTCATCTGGATATAATGTTAGAGGAGGTAAAGAAGATCAAAACCTTATACTACTTGATAATGCTGTTATATATAACCCTACGCACCTGTTTGGAATATTTTCAGCTATAAATCCTTATACGTCAGGTGAAGTAAACATTTATAAAGGCAATATCCCAGCTCAATATGGAGGTAGACTTTCATCAGTATTTGATATACGTACTAAAGATGCGAATACTAACAAATTTACAGGAGAAGTGTCTCTTGGTCCAGTAACTAGTAATGTTACTTTAGAACTCCCAGTTATTAAGGATAAAGCGGCCTTGATTATTGGAGTAAGAGGAACATATTCAAATTGGATATTAAGATCGTTAGACGATAAATCATTACAAAAAAGTGAAGCCAATTTTTACGATATAGTAGCAAAATACACTCATAAGATTAATCAAAAGGATGCAATTAGTGCTTCAGCGTATTATAGTAAAGATAGATTTAGTATTACCTCAGATTCCTTGTATAGTTATAGTAATAGGTTATTTTCTTTGCAATGGAATCATAAGTTTAATGAAAATAATAAAGGAAGTTTAATTTTAACAAATAGTGAATATAAATTTGATATTGAGTTTGATAGTGAGTTTAATAGAAATTTTGATTTAGGGTATAAAGTATCTGAGACAGAACTAAAATTAAAGGCAGATTATAAATTTAAAAATGATCTAAAATTTGGTTATGGTCTCTCAGGAAAGATATACTCTGTAAACCCAGGAAGCATAAACCCCAAAGGGAATAATTCAATTATAGAGCCCCTTACCATTCCAAAAGAGAGAGGTTTGGAATCTGCTGTATTTTTGACAGTTAAGTATAAATTAAGTGATAAATTTGCTATTGATGCCGGAGTAAGATACTCTTTATTTGCTTTTTTAGGTGAAGCATCACAAAATATTTACACCAATGGTCTTCCTAAAAGCGAGACTACCTTAGAAACCACCTTGCAGTTTGATAAAAATGAGATTATTAAAACATATGGCGGCCCTGAAGCTAGACTATCTGCACGCTATTTTTTAAGACCAGATTTATCTATAAAGGCTAGTTATAATAATACATATCAATATATTCATAGTTTATCAACCAATACTACAGTTTCTCCAACAGATACTTGGAAACTATCAGATATAAATATTAAACCACAGCAGGCTAACCAATATTCTTTAGGGTTTTACAAAAACTTTGAAGATAATATGTATGAGCTAAGCGTAGAAGGGTATTATAAAACGTCAAAAAATATATTAGACTATAAAGTTGGCGCACAATTATTACTAAACGAAACTTTAGAATCCGAAGTATTACAGGGTAAAGGAAAAGCTCATGGAATAGAATTTTTATTAAAGAAAACAAAAGGAAAACTTAATGGTTGGTTAGGTTATACATATTCTAAATCATTGATAAAATTGGACAGCGAGTTTAGTGAAGAGCGTGTTAATAATGGCGTATATTTTTCAACAAATTTTGACAAACCCCATGATGTAAACCTAGTTGCAAATTATAAATTAACAAGACGCTATAGTCTTTCTTTAAATTTTGCTTATCAAACCGGGAGACCTGTAACTTTTCCTGTTGGTAAGTATGTTTTTAATAATGCTGAATTTGTTGTGTTTAGTGATAGAAATAAGTTTAGAATTCCAGATTATTATCGATTAGATATTGGTTTTAATGTGGAAGGTAACCATAAAATAAAAAAATTTGCTCATAGTTTCTGGAATTTTTCAATTTATAATGTATTGGGAAGAAACAATCCATACTCAGTATTTTTTGTAACAGAAAAGGGACGAATAAAGGCTTTTAAAAGTTCTATTTTTTCAATACCAATACCAACGTTTACTTATAATTTTAAATTTTAATTAGCTACAGTTTAAAGATGAAACTAAAAAGAAGTATAAAGCATATTATTTTAATTATAATACTAGGTATAATTTCCAGTAGTTGTCTTGAAACATTTGATTTTGAATCTGAAGTTAAAACTTTTGAAAGCGCCTTAGTTATAGAAGCAACTATTACTAACGAATTAAAACTACAGAAGATTTTATTATCACGAACGTTTCAGTTAGATACTACAGCACCTTCTCCTGAGAGCAATGCTAGTGTAAAAGTTGTAGATGATGCTCAAAACGAATATTTGTTTCATGAGACAGATTTTGGAGTTTATATTTCTAATTCGGCTTTTAGTGCACAACCAAATCGTAATTATTCACTACAAATACAAACTAATGATGGTGCATTATACAGTTCAAAAGCAATGCAGTTAACACAAAATACTAATATAGATAATGTATCGGTAGAACGAGGTTTTAACGACGATGGTGTTGAAGGCATATCAATTCTTGTCGATAGTTATGACCCTTTTGGTAATTCTAGGTATTATCGTTTTGAATATGAAGAAACCTATAAAATTATTGCGCCAAAGTACTCGGCTTATGAAATTGTTTTTAAAGAAGGCTCATTTTTTGATTATGATATTTTATTGCGCCCTGAACAGGAAAAAATTTGCTATAATACAGTTAAATCCAATACTATTATTATTACCAGTACAATTAATTTAGTTGAAGACAGATTAGAAAAGTTCACGGCTAGATTTATTAGTAGAGAAAACTATATTATGTCACATCGTTATTCTATTTTGGTAAAACAATATGTACAAACTCAAGAGGCTCACGCGTTTTATAATGCGCTTAAAAATTTATCAGAGTCTGAAAGCTTGCTGTCTCAAACACAACCTGGATTTATTAATGGAAATGTATTTTCAGAGACCAATCAAAATGAAAAAGTCTTGGGCTTTTTTGAAGTGTCGTCTTTCGACCAAAAACGGGTATATTTTAATTATGCAGATTTTTTTCCAGATGAAGATTTACCTCCTTATATAGTGGGTTGTAATACTCTTATTGCGCCACCTGTTGCAACTCAAGGGGAACCACCAGGACATCCATTATTTGATAATATAGCTGCAGGATTTCAATATTTTGAAACTAATGATGGAAGTATTCCAGGGGTACTATTTGGAGGTCCAGAAATAATTGTTTTGCCTGAATGTGGAGATTGTACAGTTTTAGGAAATAATACACCGCCTGATTTTTGGGTTGATTAAACGTTTAGTTATGAAAAAACATCTATTATTATATATTTTACTTTTTCTTCTGAGCTATAATTTTATGTATGCACAGTATGTGTTAAAGAATGATAGCGATGTTGAATGGTATAAAAGCATTCATCATGAAAGAGTATTTGTACATCATAATACATCATTATTATTTACTGGCGAGTATTTGTATTATAAATTATATTGTTTTAATGAGAGTATTGATAATTTAAGTAAAACAAGTAAGATAGCTTATGTTGAACTTATTGGTGAACATGGGCAAATTATATTTAAACACAAAATTAAGCTTGATGAAGGACTTGGGCAAGGTGACTTTTTTGTACCTACTTCCATACCGTCTGGAAATTATAAATTATTAGCTTACACACAATGGATGAGAAATGCAAGTGGCAATAACTTTTTTAGTTCAGACATAAGTATTATAAATCCATACAAAGTAAATCAAAGTGAGATATTATCTGAAGATATTGAAATAGAAAATATACCAAAAAAAAATAGTCAGAAAGATAATTATAAATCAAAATTAAGTGTAACTAATAATAAAACTGCTGACAATCTAGTAAAATTATATTCCGACTTAGAATCATATAAATCGCGATCAAAAGTAGTATTAACTATAAAAGCTTCATCTAGAAGAAATAGTCTTGGAAACTATTCCATTTCAGTAAGAAAAATAGATACTATTTTAACGGCTTCAATGCCTACATCAGCTAATTATAAGCATCTTTTTAATAATATTAAAAAGGAGTCTAAAACTGTAGGAGACCAAATTTTTATGCCTGAGTTTAAAGGAGAAATGTTTACGGGGAAAGTTATAAACAAGAATACAAAATTGCCTGAACCTAACAAGGATATTGCGTTGTCAATTATAACTAATAAAAGTTTTTTAGATATTACAAGAACAAATGAAGATGGTATATTCTATTTTCATATAACTACCAACTATTATGGAGGTGATGCTATTTTTCAAGTAGTTGATGAGCATCCTGAAAATTATATAATTAAGCTAAATGAGCATCAGCCAATGTCTCCAAAAAACTTAAAATACTTTCGATTTAAAATGACTTCAAAAATGAAGAAACTAATTTTAGAGCGTAGTATTAATAACCAAATACAAAACGGATTTTTTAATGTAAAACCTGATACTATAAAAATTATTACACCTCAGGCTCCTTTTTATGGAAATCATCAGGATGTGTACAATTTGAACGATTACACACGTTTCTCAGATGTTAAAGAAACGGTTATTGAAATAATTGAGCATGCATGGACAAAAAAGGATAAAAATGGTAAGCAAGTATTTGTGGTTAGAGGGCGAGAGTTTGATCCGTATTATGGGTCGGAATTACTTCCTTTGGTTATGGTAGATGGTGTATTTATACAAGACCATGAGCGTATTATTGAGTATCAAGCTAAAAAAGTAAAAAGCATTAGTGTTTTACGTGATGAATATTATTATGGTTCGCAAATTTATAAGGGCATTATTAATATTAAAACGATTAAAGGAGAATTTGACAAGGAATTAAGTGAAGCATATTTGAAAAAAGTAAAGTTATTTAAGCCTCGCCCTAAAAAAAATTATTTTAATCAAATGTATGATGGCATAACAGAAATTGAGTCATCTAGAATTCCAGATTATAGACAACAACTGCTATGGATGCCGGAATTTAATTTTTATGGGAATGAACAGGAGATAACATTTTATACATCAGACAATAAAGGAGTTTATGAAATTTCTTTTGAAGGATTTACTAGCCAGGGTAAGCCAGTTTCTATTAAAGAAATAATAACTGTTGAATAAATTTTAACAAGTTATTTTCTTACATTTAAGCAAATCAATTAATGTATGCTTAATAAAGTATTTGGGAGTGCTGTATTTGGTGTTGAAGCCACAACAATTATAGTTGAAGTAAATGTCGACAAAGGCATTGGTTATCATTTAGTAGGACTTCCAGATAATGCTATAAAAGAAAGTAATTATCGCATTGCTGCTGCACTCCAAAATAACGGCTATAAGATTCCAGGGAAGAAGATTACAATTAATTTGGCTCCAGCCGATTTACGTAAGGAAGGGAGTGCTTATGATTTAACTTTAGCAATCGGAATACTTGCTGCTTCAAAACAAATTAACGCCGTTAATTTAGAAGATTTTTTAATTATGGGCGAACTCTCACTGGATGGAAGCTTGCAACCCATTAAAGGCGCATTGCCAATTGCTGTAAAGGCTAGAGAAGAAGGCTTTAAAGGATTTATACTTCCTAGTCAAAATGCTAAAGAGGCAGCAATTGTAAGTAATTTAAAGGTCTATGGTATTGATAATATTAAACAAGTTATAGATTATTTTGATAAAGGAGAGCAACTCGAAGAAACCATTGTGGATACACGAAAAGAGTTTTACAAGAATCTAGATTTTCCAGAATTTGATTTCTCCGATGTTAAAGGACAAGAAAGTATAAAACGGTGTATGGAAATTGCAGCGGCTGGAGGACATAATATTATTTTAATTGGCCCACCAGGATCTGGTAAAACCATGTTGGCAAAACGACTGCCTTCCATATTGCCACCTATGACCTTACATGAAGCACTGGAAACCACAAAAATACATTCGGTTGTAGGTCGAGTTAAAGCGCATGCGGGGCTCATGGCGCAACGTCCATTTAGAAGTCCTCACCATACCATTAGCGATGTGGCTTTAGTAGGAGGAGGAGCCTATCCTCAACCTGGAGAAATCTCATTATCACATAATGGCGTTTTATTTTTAGATGAATTGCCCGAATTTAAACGGGGTGTTTTAGAAGTGATGCGACAACCTTTAGAGGATAGAGAAGTTACGATATCTCGTGCTAAGTTTACAGTTACTTATCCAAGTAGTTTCATGTTGGTTGCGAGTATGAACCCAAGCCCAAGTGGTTATTTTAACGATCCTGATGCTCCTGCTACAAGTTCTCCAGCGGAAATGCAGCGTTACTTAAGTAAAATATCAGGTCCATTATTGGATCGTATCGATATTCATATAGAGGTGACTCCTGTACCTTTTGAGAAATTATCAGAGGAACGGAAAGGAGAAACTTCAATAGACATTAGAAAACGGGTTACAGCCGCTAGAGATATTCAAACAAAACGGTTTAAGGATTCAGAAAAAGTACATTATAATGCACAAATGAATACAAAGCATATTCGTAAACATTGCAAGCTAGATGATGCTTCTATGAATTTGTTAAAAGTAGCTATGGAGCGATTAAACTTATCTGCTCGTGCTTATGATAGAATTCTTAAAGTATCGCGAACCATTGCAGATATCGAAGGCGTTGAAACAATAAATGGAAACCATATAAGCGAAGCCATTCAATACAGAAGCCTAGATAGAGAAGGTTGGTTGGGTTGATTTTTATTTATTTTACCAAGCACACTTTTGCTTTAACGTTTTTTAACAAAAAAAGAATTTTATATTAGTTATTTTAACACCTTAATTTTAATAAATTTTAAATATTATGATCAATCTTAAATTACGTTTAGTAACTGTTCTTTTTACAATATTACTCTTAAGTTTCACATCTTGTAAAAAAGATGGAGGTTCAGGAGATACGCTTTCGATAGAATTTGAAAAATACGAACTGGAAAACGGACTTCAGGTAGTACTTCATCAAGACAAATCAGATCCTATCGTTTCATTGGCGATACAATATGGCGTTGGCTCAAACAGAGAAAAAACTGGAAGAACAGGTTTTGCACATTTATTTGAGCACATGTTATTTCAAGAATCTGAACATGTTCCACAGGATCAATTTTTCAAAAAAATTCAAAATCTTGGAGGAACTCTTAATGGAGGTACCTGGAAAGATGGAACAGTTTACTACGAAATAGTTCCTAATAATGCTTTAGAAACCATCATGTGGCTTGAAAGCGACCGAATGGGCTTTTTAATTAATACAGTTACAGAATCGGCATTTTATAATCAACAAGAAGTGGTCCAAAATGAAAAAAGACAACGTGTAGACAATCGTCCTTACGGACATACTAATTGGGTATTAGACAAGGCTATTTATCCTGAAGGGCATCCATATAATTGGCAAGTCATTGGTGAATTGGTTGATTTACAAAATGCTACTATTGAAGACGTAAAAGAATTTTATAGTAAATTTTATGGCCCAAATAATGCGACATTAGTTTTAGCAGGAGATTTTGATAAAGTAGATGCAAAGACTATGATTGAAAAGTATTTTGGTGAAATAAAACGAGGTCAAGAAGTTTCAAAACTTAAACCACAACCAGTTACAATTAGTGAAACCAAACGTTTGTATCATGAAGATAATTTTGCTACTGCTCCACAATTAAATATGGTGTGGCCTACATTAGAACAATATAAAGACGACGCTTATGCTTTAGATTTTCTAGGGGAGTTATTAGCTAACGGGAAAAAAGCACCATTATATAAAGTGTTAGTTGAAGATAAGGAACTAACATCTAGAACTACTGCATTTAATAATTCTCAAGAATTAGCAGGTGCGTTTCGTATTATTATTACCGCAAATGATGGAAAAAATCTAACTGATGTTGAAGGTGCTATTTTTGAAGCTTTTCAAAAATTTGAAACTGATGGTGTAACTGATAAAGATGTTGAGCGTATTAAGGCTGGTTTAGAAACAGATTTTTATAATGGCATTAGTAGTGTGTTAGGAAAATCTTTTCAGTTAGCACAATATAACGTATTTGCAGGTGATCCAGCTTTTATTACACAAGATATTGAAAACATTAAAGCTGTTACAAAAGAAGCTGTGATGCGTGTTTACAATACTTATATTAAAGATAAGCCTTATGTAATTACAAGTTTTGTTCCTAAAGGGAAAATTGAACTTACGGCAAAAGATTCACAATTAGCTGCAGTAGTTGAAGAAGTGATAAAAGATAATGTTGATGTAACAATAGCTGATGCTGATGATGAAGTTATAAAAACACCTACTAGTTTTGATAGATCTGTTGAGCCTGATCAAGGTGAATCACCAAAATTAAACATTCCTGATTCATGGTCTACTACTTTGTCTAATGGAATGACAGTAAATGGTATGGAGCATAATGAATTACCATTAGTGAATTTTAGTTTGATAATTGATGGAGGTCATTTGCTAGATTCTTTCGATAAAATAGGTGTTGCAAATTTAATTACAGACATTCTAATGGAAGGAACTGCTACAAAAACACCTGAAGAGTTAGAAGAAGCAATCGAATTACTTGGAGCTTCAATTAATATGCTTACTGGAAGAGAATCTATCACAATTTCAGGAAACACGTTAGTAAGAAACTTTGATAAAACAATAGATTTAGTTAAAGAGATTTTACTAGAACCACGTTGGGATGAAGACGAGTTAAAGCGTATTAAATTGAGCACGATTAATGGCATAAAGCGTTCGGCAGCAAATCCTAATACTGTGGCAAGAAACGTTGCTAATAAGTTATTATATGGAGACAAGCACATGTTTGCATATCCAACAAGTGGCACCGAAGCTTCGGTAGAATCGATTACTATGGACGATTTAAAAGAATTCTACAATAAAAACTTTTCGCCTTCTGTAAGTAGATTTCATATAGTTGGAAATATTAATAAAGAAAAAACTCTTACTGTATTAAGTGATTTGGAAACCAAATGGGAAAGTAAAGAAGTTACTATTCCAACGTATGAGATGAATGGAGATCGTGATAAATCATCACTGTATTTTGTAGATATTCCTAATGCAAAACAATCTGTAATTAATATTGGGTACTTGTCTATGGCACGTACAAATCCTGATTATTTTGCTGCAACTGTAATGAATTACAAGCTTGGAGGTTCATTCTCTGGAAATGTAAATCTAATTTTAAGAGAAGAAAAAGGATATACTTATGGAGCCAGAACAGGTTTTAGTGGCACTAAAATTAAAGGTTCTTTTTCAGCCTCATCAAGTGTTAGAACAAATACTACTTTAGAATCGGTTAACATATTTAGAGAAGAAATCGAAAAATATAAAGAAGGTATTTCACAAGAAGATTTAGATTTTACTAAAAACGCATTAATTAAATCAAATGCTCGACGTTTTGAAACTCAAGGATCACTTTTAAGAATGCTTCAAAACGTTAGTAACTATAATTTATCTAAAGATTATATTGCTGGTGAAGAAGACATAATTAGAGGAATGACTTTAGAGCAGCATAAAGCATTAGCTAATAAATATTTAGATGCGAGTAAAATGGGATATTTGGTTATTGGAGATGCAGCAACACAATTTGATAAGTTTAAAGATGATGGTTTTGATGAAGTTATTCTTTTAGATAAAGATGCTAAAGAAGTAAAACTTTCAGATGTTAAAATGTAATAATATGAATGCTTACATTAGCAAGAGATACTTAAGTTCATGATCAAAAATTGGTTTAAAAACATTGGCCCAGGTCCATTAATAGCTGCAGCATTTATTGGTCCAGGAACAGTGACTTTGTGCACATTAGCTGGAGTTAATTTTGGATACGCATTGCTTTGGGCTATGGTTTTATCAATCATAGCAACTATTGTATTGCAGGAAATGTCTGCTCGATTAGGAATTATATCTCAAAAAGGACTTTCAGAAATTATTAGAACCCAAATAAAAAACCCTTTATTAAAAGCTTTATCTATTATTTTAATAATTTCTGCAATTGTAGTTGGAAATGCTGCTTATGAAGCAGGAAATATAAGTGGAGGTGTTTTAGGTTTGGAGGCTGTTTTAGGTCAGCATGCTTTAGATGTAGGTTTGTTTTCGTTAAATTATTTTAGTGTAGCTATCGGCTTGGTTGCTTTTATTTTGCTATACATTGGTAATTACAAAGTGCTTGAAAAAGCTTTGGTTTCACTAGTTATTTTAATGAGTATTGCCTTTATAGTGACTGCAATTATGACAAAACCTAATTTAATTGAAGTCTTAAAAGGTGTTTTTGTACCAAAATTCCCAAAAGATAGTATTTTGACTATTATTGGATTAATAGGAACTACAGTAGTGCCATACAACTTATTTTTGCATGCATCTTTGGTTAAAGAAAAATGGAATAGTGAATCCGATTTAAAATATGCAAGAAAAGATACTATTGTAGCGGTTGTATTAGGAGGTATAGTGTCTATGTGCATTATTATTTCAGCAGCAGCAGTACAAACTTCAGATATAAGTAATGCAGCTGATTTAGCAAAAGGTTTAGAGCCATTGTTTGGCAGTTTTTCAAAATATTTCTTAGCAATAGGTTTATTTGCTGCAGGAATCACAAGTGCTATAACGGCACCTTTAGCCGCTGCTTTTGTGGCAACAGGTTGTTTGGGTTGGTCAATAAAAATGACCTCAAAGCGATTTAAAGCTGTATGGATGTTTATTTTGGTTGTTGGAGTTATATCATCATCTTCAGGAATAAAGTCTATTGAAATTATAAAATTTGCTCAAGTTGCCAATGGTATTTTATTGCCAGTAATAGCAGGTTTTCTCATTTGGATTATGAACAATCAATCGGTTTTAGGCAGTTATAAAAATACGTTACGTCAAAATGTGTTTAGCTTAATTATTCTAGCAATTACTATATTTTTAGGAGTTAAGAGCATTTTAAAAGTGTTTGAATTATTATAAATGAAACGAATCTCAATAGATATTAATGCAGATATTGGAGAAGGTATTGGTAACGAGGCCAATTTAATGCCATTACTTTCATCATGTAACATAGCTTGTGGTGGCCATGCTGGAAACCTAGAAACCATGAATTGGTGTGTTGAATTAGCAAAAAAACATCGTGTAAAAATTGGTGCACATCCTTCTTTTCCAGATAAGGAAAACTTTGGTAGACAAGTAGTTGAAATGTCTTGTTCAGCATTATATCAATCTGTAAAGAACCAGATAAAGTTATTAATGAATATTGTAAGAGACCAACACGTAGCCTTGCATCATATTAAGCCACATGGAGCACTATACAATTTAGCTGTTACTGACAAAAAAACAGCTGAAGTCATTGTTGAAGTCATGAAAAGTATTCATTTACCTTTAAAACTTTATGTTCCTTTTGGTTCTGTAATTTCTGAAATAGCCATAAAAGAAAATATTCCAATTACGTATGAGGTATTTGCAGATAGAAATTATAATGAAGATTTATCGCTTGTTTCAAGAGCAAAAGAAAACGCTTTGATTAAGGATGTAGATGTGATGACAAGTCATATTAAGAATATGATTTTATATAAAAAAGTAAAAACGATTAATGGATTAGAAGTACCTCTTGAAGCAGAGACAATTTGTGTTCATGGAGATAATCCGGAAGCTTTAAAATTGGTTAAAAAATTAAGACAAAATTTAACCAATTTCGGAGTTAAAATTCAATGATAATTTGAGTGATTTTAAACTACAATATAAGCCCTTTGGCGAGCATTCAATTTTGATTGAATGGCCTCAAATTATTTCAAAAAATACACTTAAAGATGTTGTTTTGTATAAGAAAAAAATTGAAAATTATATATTTAAAGAAAAAGTTTATATAAAATCTGCATATAACTCGATACTAATTACTTATGATAATACTATAAATTATTTCTATGACAGAATTTTAACACTTAAAAGCATCTATTCTGATGATTTTGAAGATGTGAAAAACGAATCAAGACTGTGGAACATTCCTGTGTGTTATGATACTAAATTTGGTTTGGATTTAGAAGAAATTTCATTAAAAAATAAGTTACAAATCTCTAAAACTATAGAGCTACATACTAAGGTAAATTATCTAGTATATTTCATTGGGTTTTTACCTGGCTTTTTATACTTAGGAGGATTGGATGAACAACTTCATTTTCCACGAAAAAACACCCCAAGACTTCATGTAAAAAAAGGATCTGTTGCTATTGGAGGACCTCAAACTGGAGTTTATCCATGTCAGAGTCCTGGAGGTTGGAATGTGATAGGAAATTCTCCCATAAATTTTTTCAACATCAATTTGGAGGTTCCTTGTTTTGCTAAACCGGGAGATAAAATTAAGTTTTATCAAATTAATTTAAAGGAGTATCAAGATATAAGCACCTTGGTAGATGCTGGTGTTTATCAATTAGAAAGTGAGGTAATCGGTGGTTAAAGTTATAAAGTCTGGTTTTTATACCACAGTACAAGATTTAGGTCGTTTAGGTTTTCAGCAATACGGTGTTCCGGTTTCTGGTGTAATGGATAGTTATTCTGCCAGATTAGCGAATGCTCTGTTGAATAACGATATAGATGCTGCGGTACTTGAAATCACTATGACAGGACCTGTAATTGTATTTACTTCAGACACATTAATTTGTATTTCAGGCGCAGATATCTCTCCACAGTGTAATAAGGACTCTATAAAGCTTAATCATGTTATAAAAATTACCAAAGGTGATGAGATATCTTTTGGGAAGCTACAGTTCGGCTTTAGATGTTATTTAGCTGTTTATGACGGTTTTCAAACGGAATTGGTTATGAAAAGTAAGAGTATGTATAAAAATATTACATCGCCATTTATAATTTCTGATGGTGACGAATTAAGCATTTCAGATTATAATGCAGAAACAGAAATATCCCATTCTTCAATTAAGGTAAATTCAGACCATTTTGAATCAAAAGAATTAAAAACGTTTAAAGGTCCTGAGTTTGAAAAGCTTTCAAAAAAGCAACAAAAGTTATTGTTCTCTAATGATTTTACAATAGCTAAGGAAAATAGCAGAATGGCATATCAGTTGAATGAACGGATTGAAAACAATTTGAAACCTATAATAACCTCTTTAGTACTTCCCGGGACAGTGCAATTAACGCCATCAGGACAGCTTATAGTTTTAATGCGGGATTGTCAAACGACAGGCGGTTACCCTAGAGTTTTGCAATTATGTGAAAAAAGTATAAGCATTTTATCTCAAAAGTTCACAGGAAATGCTATTCATTTTGAACAGAAAGAATAGTTAATATTAAAAATATTTTAAAAAGAATTTCGCAAGTTTAATTTTTCCTTTATATGGTGCATAACGCAACGGAAGATCTAACCAATTTCCTTTTTTTACAATCGATTTTTTAT
>CAYQME010000054.1:0-16614 GCA_964418645.1 uncultured Flavobacteriaceae bacterium | reverse complement strand
TTTCCTCCTGGCTTTTTTTAAAACAAGTATTTAATAAAAAAAACCTCTCAAAAATTAATTTGATAAGTTTAGCTGTTATATCAAATATAAGATTTAATCTTGTTAAATATAATTAAAATAATACCGTTAATTAGTTTTATAGTTTGAATTGCAAATAAAGAAATAAACTTTTTAGAAAACGAAATAAATAATCTACATGAATAAATTAAATAATAATAATAAAACAGCATTAATCACAGGTGCAGCGTCTGGATTAGGGTTTGAGTTTTCGCTTTTATTGGCAAAAGATTCTTACAATTTAATATTAGTTGATATTGATGCTTCAAAACTTGGAGAAGTAAAGAACCATATTGAAAAGGTTTACAATTCTCATATAGTTATACTAATAAAAGATTTGAGTGAACTCAATATTGCTAGAGAAATTTTTTGTACTATTAAAGATACACAAGTAGATGTTTTAATTAATAATGCAGGTTTTGGTTTATTTGGTGCGTTTTCAGTTACAGATTGGCAACGTGAATCTGAAATGTTGAACTTGCATATAAATACAACTACACAATTAACAAAATTATTATTGGAAGGAATGGTAGAAAGAGGAGATGGGAAAATATTAAATATTTCTTCTTTAGCAGCCTTTTTGCCAGGACCATTAATGGCTATATATTATGCTTCAAAGGCTTACATATTATCTTTTTCCCAAGCTATAGCAAATGAATTAAAAGGGACAGGTGTTACAGTAACAGCATTATGTCCTGGGCAAACTAAAACAGCTTTTCAAGAAGTAGTTTTTAACACTTCATTTCAAGAATTTGATTCTGATTCGTCCTGCAAAAACAAATTTGATTATAGTATGGCTTGTCCAAAAGGAGTAGCTAAATATGGCTATAAGGCTATGCTAAATGGCAAAACTGTGGCAATACCAGGAAGGTTTAATAAGTTTTTAGCAACCTTATCAAGATTTGTTCCACGAAAAATGACAACCTCTATTGTTAGAAAAATTCAAGAAAAAAACAGAAATAAAGAACTAATCAAGGCTTCAAAATTATTGGTTAATTAATAAAAAACCTCTCAAAAATTAATTTGAGAGGTTTTACTGTTATAGTAGATAGAAGGGTTAATCTTTTTTGCTATTTTCTCTTGGTTTTCTATCATCACGACGATTATCACGATTACGATTGTCTCTTCCACGATTATCACGACCACGATTGTCTCGTCCTCTATTATTATCTCTTGGAGGTCTTTCTACAAAACCTTCAGGCTTATCTAATAGCGCTTTTCGAGATACTTTTTCTTTGCGTGTTCGTGGATCAACTCCAAAATATTTCACATCAATAATATCTCCCATATTAACAACATCAGTAACATTGTTGGTACGCTCCCAAGCTAACTCGCTTACATGTAATAATACTTCATTTCCAGGCGCTTCAGTATATTCAACAACAGCACCAAAATCAAGTATTTTTATTACTTTAACTTCGTAAACACTGCCTTTTTCAGGTTTAAACATTAGGGAATCAATTTTTGCTAATACAGCATCAATACCATCTTGATTAGTTCCTAAAATTTCTACAATGCCTTCCTCAGTTACAGGGTCTTCATTAATAACAATAGTACATCCAGTTTCTTTTTGTAACTCTTGAATCACTTTTCCGCCGGGGCCAATTAAAGCACCAATAAATTCATTAGGAATTGTTCTGGTAACCATTTTTGGTGCATGTGATTTCACATCATCGTTTGGTTGTGCAATGGTTTCTGTTAATTTACCTAAAATGTGTAAACGACCATCTAAAGCTTGCTTTAAAGCTTGTACAAGAATTTCGTACGACAAGCCTTTTACTTTAATATCCATTTGACAAGCCGTAATACCATCGGCAGTACCAGTAACTTTAAAGTCCATGTCTCCTAAGTGATCTTCATCGCCTAAAATATCAGACAATACAGCATATTTTCCAGAATCTGCATCCGAGATTAATCCCATTGCAATACCTGAAACAGGCTTTTTAAGTTGTACACCTGCATCCATAAGTGCCATTGTACCAGAACAAACTGTTGCCATTGATGACGAACCGTTAGATTCTAATACTTCAGAAACTACACGAACTGTATAAGGGCAATCTTCTGGAATCATGCCTTTTAAAGCACGTTGCGCTAGATTACCGTGTCCTACTTCACGACGTGAAGTACCTCTAATAGGTCTGGCTTCACCTGTACAAAAAGGAGGGAAGTTATAATGAAGATAGAAAGTTTCTTCTCCTTCGTAAGAAGGCATATCAATTTTATTCGCTTCTCTAGAAGTTCCTAATGTTACTGTTGCTAATGCCTGAGTTTCTCCTCTTGTAAATATAGCAGAACCATGTGTAGATGGTAAATAATCTACCTCACACCAAATAGGTCTTATTTCGTCAGTTTTACGTCCATCTAAACGTAAGCCTTCGTTAAGTGTTAAATTACGTACAGCAGCTTTTTCAGCTTTACTGTAATATTTAGAGATTAAATTACCTAAATCTTCTAACTCTTCTTCAGAGAAAGTGGCTTTAATTTCTTCTTTAATTTCTGCAAATGCAGCACTTCTTTCGTGTTTAGCCGAACCTGTTTTTGCCACAGCATATACTTTATCGTATGCCATGTCATGAATTTTCTTTTCTAAGTCTTCATCTGTTCTTTCGCCTTCGTATTCACGCACTTCTTTTTTGCCAAATGCTTTAGCTAATTTTACCTGCGCAGCACATTGTACTTTTATAGCTTCGTGTGCAAATTTAATAGCTTCAGTCATTTCTTCTTCAGAAATTTCATCCATTTCACCTTCAACCATCATTACAGAGTCTGCTGAAGCCCCAATCATCATATCAATGTCAGATTCTGCTAATTGAGATCGTGTTGGATTGATAATAAATTCACCATTTACACGTCCTACGCGTGCTTCAGAAATAGCACATTCAAACGGAAAATCAGATAATTGAATTGCAGCAGAAGCTGCTAATCCAGCCATAGCTTCAGGCATTACGTCGTCGTCATGAGACATTAATTGAATCATTACTTGTGTTTCGCTATGGTAATCTTTTGGAAATAATGGTCGTAAAACACGGTCAACAAGACGCATTGTTAATACTTCACCATCACTAGGTCTTGCTTCTCTTTTAAAGAAACCTCCTGGATAACGTCCAGCAGCAGCAAATTTTTCTCTATAATCTACCGTTAATGGTAAAAAATCGAGATCTGCTTGTTTGTAATTGGAAACTACTGTACATAATAACATACATTTTCCTGATTGAACAACAACAGAGCCGTGGGCTTGTTTTGCCAATTTTCCGGTTTCGATGGAAATCTCTCTTCCATCACCAAGGTCTATGACCTCTCTAAAAACTTTTGGAATCATAAATATTTTTAATTCTAATTAAACAATGGTCGTTGTGTTGTTGTAGTTGTTATGTGACATATTTTTATGTCTGACCAATGAAAAACTATAACTAGCTTCTTCTATTTTGTCATTGCGAATCACGCTTTTGGCGTGATGTGTCAATCTGTTTCTTTTTTAAGAGATTACCACACTTCGACTTCGCTCAGCACAGGCTAGTTACACTCCTCGTAATGACTTTGTAACTATTTGCTTTTTAAATAAAAAGAGGCGTAAAAGCCTCTTTTTTGTTATTTTCTTAATCCTAATTCTTTAACTATGGCACGATATCTTAAGACATCTTTTTTAGTTAAGTAGTCTAATAACGCGCGACGTTTTCCTACCAACTTTACTAAAGAACGCTCAGAATTATAATCCTTACGATTATTTTTTAAGTGTTCTGTTAAATGATTAATTCTGTATGTAAATAATGCAATTTGCCCTTCAGCTGAACCTGTGTTCTTTGCATCTTTACCATGTTTTTTAAAGATTTTCTCTTTCTCTTTCTTGTCTAAATACATGCTAATATTGTTGTAAATGATTTTTATGTATTGATACGTTTTTCGTATTCAAGCTGCAAAGATAGTAAAAATTAAACATTTGCAACTTTTTTAATAGTCTTTTTGTTCTTAAATTAAAAATGTGATAGAGCTTAATTAAACCTTTTAATTTTAAGAAAGTCTTAACAGTATAATAAACTTAAATCGAACAATGATGAAAAAATTAAATGTAACAAAACAAATGTTTATGGTAGCAACAGGATTAGCACTTATTCTCACTGGATGTAGTGATAATGAACCTGTTGTAAGCGGAGTACAAGAGTTAGAGCAAGACTCAACTGAAATAGCTATGTCTGCTGAAATTGATGTGGCTTCAGAGACAATGGACGATATTGCTATTGATGCTTATGAAGAGCAAGAAGCAAGTGAAAACACCAATGGTAGAGTAGTGGGAGGACAAGAATCTTATTCCCTTCCAGATTGTGTAACAATTACTGTTGTTTTTGAACAAAATTCAAGAGAAATTACAATTGATTTTGGAACTGAAGGTTGTGAAGTACGCGGACATGTATTTAAAGGTAAAATAATTTTATCTTATATAAGAGACCCAGAAGCCAAAGAAGTATTAATTACAAAAACTTTAGAAAATTTTTACTTTAATGATAAAAATATTTTAGGAGGTAAAACAATTTTAAGACAATTATCTAATGATAATGGAAACCCTCAATTTACTAAAACTGTTGATATTACTGTAGTTTGGCCAGATGGAACAGAAGCTTCAAGAACTGGAACCAAAATCAGAGAATGGATAGAAGGTCATGGTAGTGGTATTTGGAGTGATAATGTATTTGAAGTTACTGGAAACTGGACATCAACTTTTAGAAATGGGAACTCTCATTCTTATGAGGTAGTTATCCCATTACGTCGAGAAGTTATTTGTCGTTTCTTTGTAAGTGGTTCAGTTGATGTAGAACGCACAAATTTTTCAGGTGTTTTTGATTATGGAGAAGGTGACTGTGATAACCAAGCCACATTTACTTTTGATGATGGCAATGTAAGAGATATAATACTTAACTAGTCTTATGAAATTGGATTTCATAAAAAAAGCGAACCATTTGGTTCGCTTTTTTTATGCTCTTAATGGTTGATTTAAAATTAAATCGATATATAAATTTATTTTGTCTTTTAAATCTTTTCTATGTGATATAAAATCAAGGAAACCATGCTCTAAAACAAACTCAGCAGTTTGGAAGCCTTCAGGTAATTCTTTTCCTGTAGTATCTCTTACTACACGAGGTCCTGCAAAACCTATTAAGGCTCCAGGTTCACTAATGTTAATATCTCCTAACATAGCAAATGATGCTGTTGTACCTCCCGTTGTTGGGTCTGTACACAAAGAAATATAAGGTATTTTTGCTTCGGCTAATTGTGCTAGTTTTGAAGATGTTTTTGCTAATTGCATTAAGGATAATGCAGCTTCCATCATACGTGCGCCTCCAGATTTTGAAATAATCATAAAGGGTAATTTCTTTTTTAAGGCATAGTCTGCAGCTCTGGCAATTTTTTCGCCAACAACACTTCCCATAGAACCACCAATAAAACTAAAATCCATACAGGCAATAACCATGTCTTTTCCCTTAGATTTTCCAACGGCAGTTCGCACAGCATCTTTAAGTTTTGTTTTTTCGGTTGCAGCTTTTAGGCGATCTGTATATTTTTTATTGTCAACAAATTTTAGAGGGTCTTTAGAAGTAAGGTTGGCATCTAATTCTTTAAACTTATCATCAAACAGAATGTCAAAATATTCATGACTACCAATGCGAACGTGATAACCATCTTCTGGACTTACATAAAAATTTTTTTCTAATTCATCAGTATCTATAACTTTCCCTGTTGGAGATTTATACCATAATCCTTTGGGAGTGTCCTTCTTTGCTTCAGTAGGTGTTTGTATTCCTTTGTCTTTACGTTTAAACCAAGCCATGAGGTAATTTAGTTTTTAGTTAGTGTGCAAAGCTACATAAATTTATAATGTATTTACATTATTAAGGTCATGAAACGCCTTCTTTAAACGTTCTACAAAAGTGTTTTCACCTTCGCGTAACCATTTTCTTGGATCGTAATATTTTTTGTTGGGAACATTATCTCCTTCAGGATTACCTATTTGCGATTGTAAATAGCATTCTTGGGTTTTCATATAATCACGAATGCCTGTCATAAATGCATATTGCATGTCGGTATCAATATTCATTTTTATAACACCATAACCAATAGCTTCTCTAATTTCTTCAATTGTTGAACCAGAACCTCCATGAAAAACAAAATCGATATGATTATGTTCTAGATTGTACTTTTTAGAAATGTATTCTTGAGAATTTTTAAGAATTTTAGGTGTTAATTTTACGTTTCCTGGTTTGTAAACACCATGAACATTACCAAATGCAGCTGCAATTGTAAATTGATTGCTTATTTTACTCAACTCTTCATAAGCAAAAGCCACTTCTTCAGGTTGTGTATATAACTTGGAATCATCAACATCAGTATTATCTACACCATCTTCTTCGCCTCCAGTAATACCAAGTTCAATCTCTAGAGTCATTCCCATTTTGCTCATGCGTTCTAAATATTGCTTGCAAATCTCAATATTTTCTTCAATGGGTTCTTCTGATAAATCTATCATGTGAGAACTATAAAGTGGTTTTCCTGTTTCAGCAAAATGTTGCTCACTGGCATCTAATAAACCGTCAATCCATGGCAATAATTTTTTGGCACAATGGTCTGTATGTAAAATTACAGGAATACCGTATTCTTTAGCTAAAATATGTATATGCTTTGCACCAGCAATAGCACCAGCAATTGCTGCTTTCTGGTTTTCGTTTGATAAGCCTTTACCCGCATTAAAATGTGCACCACCATTAGAAAATTGAATAATAACTGGTGCATTTAAATCGCGTGCTGTTTCTAAGACACCATTTATACTGCTTGAGCTAATAACATTAACCGCTGGTAAGGCAAATCCTTTTTGTTTAGCATATTTAAAAATGTCTTGAACTTCTGTTCCTGTAGCCACTCCAGCTTTAATATTGTGTCCCATGATTTATGATTTTTGTAGATGATATTGAAAACTCAAAAGTAAACTTTTTTAAACAAAAAACATTCATTTTATTTTCTGAAACATAGAAAAAAACTACGCAAACGTTATCGGAAGAAAGCGAGAAAATATAATTAAAAAGGATAGTTTATTCCAATATTATAAACAGCATTAGCAAAATTATAATCATTAAACCATCGGTTATTATCTTTAAAAGAAGGATCGTAAGTTTTAAAACCAATATCTCCTCTAAGAACAAAGAACCCAAAATCATATCTTAAGCCAAAACCTGAACCAATAGCAATATCTTTTAAAGAACTAAAACTATCAAAAATAGCGTTAGGATCGACTTCGCTATCCCGAATATTCCAAATATTTCCTGCATCAATAAATAAAGCACCATTTACACTACCAAATAAATTGAAACGATGTTCTAAACTAAATGCTAATTTCATATTAGCCTCGTTAAACTCATTGTTGCTATTAGAGCTTCCTGGACCTAAATCGTATGCTGTCCAAGCGCGATTATCATTGGGTCCACCAGCGAAAAAACTTTTAGAAAAAGGAATGCTATTTGAGTTGCCGTAAGGGATTGCAATTCCAAAATAACTACGAGTGGCAAGCACATTTTTTCTTCCTAAGCTCCAATATTTTATATAATCTAACTCTGTTTTAAGATATTGTGAAAATGCAACACCAAATAACTCATATTTATTATCTTGATTTTTTTTGAGGCCAAGAGTGCTAGATAAGGTTTTAAGGATATTACCTGCAGCTTCAAATTTGAAGCGGAAAATGGAAAACTTTTGGTCGGTTAGACTTTCACGTTTATCTTTAATAAAACTAAAATTCGATGATATAATAAGGTTATCTTCTGTTAATCGTTGTTTGCGTTCATCAATATTATTTACAGCTCTAAAATCGTCATCTTGTGGTGTTAATTGTGTTTCTTCATTTAAAACTTCAGATATAAAATTATTGGCACCACTTGGGATAATTAAATTTCCAAAGGTATCTATATTTAATGGGTTTTGGTTAAATTGTTGGGCAATATTGTTTAAGCTTTTATAAGAATTTTGATAAACACTAAAATAATTTTGGGGGTTAAGATTTCTTATATATTGTGTGCTAAATAAGTCAACACTATTTGTAACCGTTTTTGAAGGGCTCCAGTTGTAATTTAAAATTCCATTTACGGTTTGTTTATCCAAGCCTATATTAGTTTGACTGGTAAATCCTAAACTAACACGGGTACTTGGAGACATGTATTTAGGGATGATTTTTTTGGTATTAAACGGAAAAAAGAACCTTGGAATTGTAAGTTTAGCATCTACGCCAATTTCATTAATGTCAAAAAACTGGTCTTTAGTAGCGTTGTCTTTTGAAGCACCAATAGATCCCAGAGCAGATATTTCAAGAGTTTCTGCGCCTCTAAATATATTGCGAATAAACAAAGATGTGCTAAAGGCCAATCCAATAGATTGTATATTACTTTGCGAGATATCTATATCAAACCCAAGACCGTATTTTTTTCTTGGAGAGAGCAAAATATTTGCGGTTAAAGTGTTATCATCATCATTTACAATGTAATCAATGGTTGGATATTTAAATGTTCGTAATTCGTTTAAATGTCTATACGTATTTATACGATCAACATCTTTAAAAATATGGTCTTTAGATATAAATACAGCATCTATAAGTGCTTTTGGGCGATACCGCATTTTACCATAACTAAATAAATTATAATTTTCGTAGGAAATAGAATCTTGAAAAGGTTTCTCTCTATTTACAAAGGCATCATCCGTAATTATATTCACGGCTTTAATGGTATATATTTTAAACGGAGTAGTTGTTACTGAATCTTCATTTCGTACGATTCTATCTTGAATGATAACATCAACATCTACCTTTTTGTTTTTTCCAATAGTATCAATCTCAAATCTGACATAATCCTGCGAAAAATGGTACACACCAGAGTTTCTAAAAGTTTCAGAAAGTCTATCGCGTTCATCAGTAAAATCTCTGTCTTTATATTGATTGTCTTTTTTTAGCAAACTACTTTCCTTAGAAATTTGATACAAAGAATCAATTAATACAGAAGAAATACTTGTAAAAATAGAATCTAAAGTAAAAGGCTTACCTGTGTTAATATAATATTCAATTGAAGCGCGTTTATTTTTATCAGTTTTTATGTCATGGGTAATTTTACGATCAAACCATCCATTAGAAGAATAGTAGCGTTCTAGCCTATTCTCTGACCTACTTGTTTTTAAACTATCAATAATAACAGGAGCTTCACCAGTTTTACGCAACCAATTATTAAACCCAAGAGATGATTCTTTTAATTGAGTTACTTGTTTTTTAGACAGCTTTTTAGTTAATCGCGCTCTGCGTTTCGGGTGCTTGTCGAGCCAAACCTCAAATAAAGAATCTCTTTGGTCTCTTGCTAAATTATAAATATGTAAACGCAAAGGAATTCCAAATAGTTTACCATTTGGATGTTGATAAATAAGATTTTTTAACTCTTCCGAAGGATTTTTTTTGCTATTGACAAGAACTGAAGTTTGTGTTAATAAATGTTGGTTGTCGCCAACTCTTTTTACGACGTTACAGGATGTAATAACACTTATAATTACTATAAATATTGATATTTTTGCAAGTGCTTTTTTCAACTAAAAAGAAATAAGTTAGAGTAATATAATTCAGTCTCTATTACAATTTCAAAAATACACTATTTCCTTTGAAAAAAAATATTAAAAATAAATGAACTAGTGTGCTTTTGATGTAAATTTTATCATTTTCTTTATATAAATTTATAGCGAAAAAAATAATTACTGCTTTTAATGCTTAGTAAAAACCAAATAAAGCTTATAACGAGTTTAAAACAAAAAAAGTATCGCCTTCAACATCAGCTATTTGTAGCAGAGGGTAAGAAGACTATTGTTGAACTGTTACATTCCAATTTGCAATTACTGCAACTATATACAACTACGTTAGAATTTGATGTTTCGGACGATTTGCAAACTGAAATTTCTGAAAATGAGTTAAAAAAAATAAGTTTTCTTAAAACGCCTAATACAGCTTTAGCGCTGTTTAAAATACCAAAACCACAAACTATAAATTTTAGCAAACTTATTGTAGCATTAGACGATGTAAGAGACCCTGGAAATTTAGGAACTATTATACGGCTGTGCGATTGGTTTGGGGTTATAGATTTAATATGCAGTCTTGATACTGTAGATTGTTACAATCCAAAAGTAATACAGGCTACAATGGGTTCAATTACTAGGGTGAGTGTGTCTTATGTGAGTTTAAAAGAATTCCTATCTGATCAAAATACAGACATTTTTGGCGCTTTTATGGATGGCGATAACGTATATAACAAAGATTTGCCAGGTTCTGGAATTTTAGTATTGGGTAACGAAGCAAATGGTATTAGTAACGAATTGGAATCAATAATGACGAAGCGTGTATCTATACCTCGTTTTGGAGATATTAAAGCCACAGAAAGTTTAAATGTTGCTACAGCAGCAGCAATATTATTAAGTGAATTTAAGAGAAGAATTATTGAAACGTGAAGCTAATAAACAAGCCTCTCGTTTTCATACTAACAATATTGCTAGTCCAAGGGCTATTTAGGTCTCTATCTCTTACTAGCTCATCATTCATAGCAAAAATACCGCGAATTGCTGGGGTAAACTTAAACCATGGCAAGTAAAAATCTATACCTACACCAAGTTCATAAAAAACAACCCCTTTTTTAGTTCTAAATTGTCCATTGCTATTATCATCAGGATTGTCTTGATTACTAGATAAGTTTAATGCTGTAGAAAAACCTCCGACTATAAATGGTTTAATATTGTTTATCCGCTTAGTAGATATTTTTAATAGCAAAGGAATATGAATATATGTTGAGCGTACTTCACGAAGCAAATCAGAATTATTAAAAGAGATACCATTAAAATAGCTTTGGTCATAGATTAAATCGCGTCTTGTAATAAATAATCCTGGTTCTAGTCTTAAATCTAAATAGTCATTGATGCGCATGTTTCCTATAAGTCCTACACTAAAACCAGTAGTTTTAACGGTTTGAATATCTTTAAGATCTTGCTTATAATCAAAATTAAAATCATAGCTATTAAACCCAAGAAAGTATCCCCAAGACCATTGTGCCTTGTCTATATTTTGGTTATTTTGAATTTTATCTTTACTAAATAATTGTGCAGATGCCGTTTGCCCTATAATTATTAATGATAAAACTAAAACTATTCTTTTCATATTTATTTCTTTGTTGCCATATAAATAGTTGCTACACCAAATGTTTGTGGCAACGCTTCAGCATTAATAAACCCAATTTTATGTAAAATATTGTTTAGTGCTTCACCATAAGGAAAAACGGAGGCAGATGCACTCAAATAAGAATAAGCCGCTTTATCTCTGGAAAATAATTTTCCTATTATAGGCATGATACCTTTAGTATAAATATTATAGCCTTGTTTAAAAGGGGTTTTAGTTGGTACTGAGGTTTCTAAAATCACAAAAATGCCATTTGATTTTAATACGCGCAAAATTTCAGAAAGCCCTTTTTCAAGATTTTCAAAATTCCGAACGCCAAAAGCCACTGTAATAGCATCAAAAGTATCATCATTAAAAGGTAAATTTTCAGAATCGCCTAATACCATTTCAATGGTATTCTCTAAGTTTTTTTTAGCAATTTTTTGTCGTCCAACGGCTAGCATTCCAGGGCTTATATCTAGACCAATAATTTTTGAAGCCTTTGTTTTTACAAGATTAATAGCTAAGTCTCCTGTGCCTGTAGCAATATCTAAAATATAATTTGGGTTTCGTTTAGCAACAATATATACAACTTTGTTACGCCATTTAACATCAATACCAAAAGAAATAACACGATTAAGACCGTCGTATTCCTTTGAAATATTATTAAACATTTTAGTGACTTGTTCTTTTTTACTTAAATCACTGTTCTTGTAAGGTTTTACTTTTTCAGACATTAATAAATAGGGCTATAAAATGAGATTGCTTCTAAAATTTAGTGCAAAGAAATACATTTCATATACAAATCCCTAAAAATAATTTATATTTGCTAATCTTTACTATTAATATTATCAAATGAAGATTATTATTGCTGGAGCAGGTGAAGTCGGATTTCATTTAGCAAAATTATTATCATACGAATCTCAAGAAATAACTTTAATTGACACAAAAAAGGATAGTCTTACTTATGCAGATACACATTTGGATATCAAAGTTATTAAAGGTGATGCGACATCTATATCAATTTTAACTGAATGTAAAGTAGCGAATGCCGATTTATTTATTGCTGTAACATCCTCAGAAACTACAAATATTACAGCGAGTGTATTGGCGAAGCAACTTGGAGTAAAAAAAACCATTGCTAGAATTTCCAATACAGAGTTTATAGATTTTAAAGATGAAGTAGAATTCACCAAATTTGGTATTGATGAGTTAATTTCACCAGAATCTTTAGCGGCTTCAGAAATTGAAATGCTCTTAAATAAATCGGTATTTAGAGATACTTATGAATTTGAAGATGGGGCATTGACCATGTTGGGATTAAATCTTTCTAGAACAACTAAATTTGTTGGAAAATCGGTTAAAGAAACTGCCAATCTTTTTCCTAAAGTAAACTTCATATGTATTGCCATTCGACGTTATGGTACTCAACTCACTATCATTCCTAGAGGAGATACGATTTTTAAAGAAGGTGACCATGTTGTGTTTATGACCTCCAGAGGAGGTGACGAGGAATTATGTAAACTCACTGGAAAATTTAAAACTGAAATCAAAAATGCAATGATTTTAGGTGGTGGAAGAATTGGATCTAAAACAGCCAAGGATTTAGAAGATAATAATATTAATATTAAGCTAATTGAAAACAATAAAGATAGATCTTTTGATTTGGCCGATGAGTTGCCAAATATATTAGTAATTCAAGGTGACGGAAGGAATGTAGAGCTTTTAGATGAAGAAAATATTGCAGGAATGGATGCTTTTATTTCTGTGACTGGAAATTCTGAAACCAATATCATGTCTTGCTTGGTAGCTAAATTAAGAGGCGTTAAAAAAACCATTGCACTGGTTGAGAATATGGATTATTTTGAGTTATTTCATTCTATAGGAATTGATACCTTGATAAATAAAAAATTGCTAGCAGCTAATAGTATATTTAGATATATTAGAAAAGGTGAGGTTGTAGCAATCACCAAACTTGGTAATATGGATGCCGAGATTCTTGAGTTTGTGGTTAATTCTAATTCAAAAGTGTGCAATAATGAGATTAGAACTTTAAATTTCCCGCGTTCAGCAATTATTGGAGGTGTCATTAGAAATGGAGAAGGAATTATTGCTTTGGGTAATTTTATAGTTGAAGCAGGAGATAGAATTGTAGTATGCTGTTTGCCTCAATCTATTAAGAAAGTTGAAAGCTTTTTCTTTTAATACAAAAAAATAAGTGAAACTTAACTACAAAATAATATTTCATTTTTTAGGATTATTGCTGCTGTTTAATGGTGGTTTCATGTTGTTTGCATCTTTAATCAGTGTTATTTATAAGGATGGTGCGGCGTCTCATATTTTATTGGCTGGCCTCATAGTAATTTCTATTGGGGTACTAAGCATGCTGTTAACCAAATCGCATAAAAAGGAAATGAATAAACGCGAAGGTTATATTGTTGTGGCCTTTGGGTGGATTGCAATGACACTTTCAGGAACATTGCCATATATGTTTACCGAGGCTGTACCAAGTTTCACAAATGCCTTTTTTGAAACCATTTCGGGATATACAACAACAGGAGCAACCATTTTAAATGATATTGAATCTTTACCAGAAGGTATTTTATTTTGGCGAAGTCTAACACATTGGATTGGTGGTATGGGGATTATAGTTTTAGCAGTTGCTATTTTGCCGCTGTTAGGTATTGGAGGAATGCAGTTGTTTGCAGCGGAAGCTCCTGGGCCAAGTGCAGATAAATTACATCCTCGAATTGCTGATACTGCAAAACGTTTGTGGCTTATTTATTTTGGCTATACAGCAGCTGAAACAATATTGCTTAATGTTGCTGGAATGTCTTTTTTTGATGCTATAAACCACTCTATGGCAACCTTATCTACAGGTGGGTTTTCAACTAAGAATGCAAGTATAGCCTATTGGAATGGTAAACCATTTATTCAATATATTATAATGCTTTTTATGTTTTTAGCTGGCACCAATTTTGTGTTAAGTTATTTTGTATTTAAGGGTAGAGTACAAAAAGTAATAAAAGACGAAGAGTTTAAACTTTATTTTCAGTGTATTATATTGTTTACCATTATAGCTTCGCTAATTATATATTTTAAAGCTGATGTTACGATGTCTTCCATTAATCATCCAATGGTTTGGGGAGAAACAGAAAGTGCTATAAGACATGGTATGTTTCAAGTGTTAACTATTATTACCACTACTGGATTTGTAACAGCAGATTTTACCTTGTGGACACCTTTTTTAATGGTACTTTTCTTTGGGTTAATGTTTCTAGGTGGATCAGCAGGAAGTACTGCAGGTGGCGTTAAGGTGGTGCGCCATTTAATGATGATTAAAAATGGGTTTTTAGAGTTTAAACGTACCTTACATCCTAATGCTGTTTTACCAGTTCGCTATAATAATAGAGCAGTAGATGGAAATATAGTATTTAATATTTTGGCATTTTTTATTTTATATATGCTGTCTTTTATTGTTGGTGCTTTAGTGTTTTCATTTTTAGGATTAAATTTTGAATCTTCTGTTGGTGTGGCTGCTTCAAGCTTAGGAAATGTTGGACCCGCTTTGGGTGATTTTGGACCCGTAAATAATTTTTTCGATATGCCAGCAATTGGTAAATGGTGGGCTTCTTTTTTAATGCTTATTGGTCGTTTAGAATTATTTACAGTGCTTATATTATTAACACCTTTCTTTTGGCGAAACAGGTAATTTTATATACTATTTCATTTATTTTTTAAATTGTCAAAACATCAACATTAATAATATTTATCGTCAATTATTTATCTCTGAAATTTATGTAGTTGTGTTAAATGTTGTGTAACATTTTTATTTGTAAGGCGTCTTAATAGTATAAATCAATCAAAAACAAATAATCATGGAATTAGTATTAACACACCAAGACATTGAACCATTACCCAAACAGATCAGGGAACCATTTATTTTTAAAAACGAAGGACTTTTAAGTTCAAGGTATAAGCAAGAAACTTGTAATAATTTCTTTCATTCAAATCCAAAATCTATATTTGGTATTAAACAATCGGTAAAAAGTAATCGGTATCAATTTACTTCACATATAGATACCATTTTAAAACTTTCTGTTTTCGCAATTGTTTTAGGTATTGCTCTAGTTTAAACTCTCTTTAATACGTTTAATGGCTTTAATAAGTTGCTCTTGTGAAGCTGCATAAGAAATACGTATGCAATTAGGGTTTCCAAAGGCATCTCCAGTAACTGTTGCCACAAGCGCTTCTTCTAGTAGATACAAAGAAAAATCAGAAGCATTCGATATGGTTTTGCCTCTGAGTGTTTTTCCGAAAAAAGAAGATATATCTGGAAACACATAAAAGGCGCCCTCAGGAGTATTGGTTTTAAATCCATCGATGTCATCCAACAAATTAAGCACCAAATCACGACGGTTTTTAAACTCATCCACCATGTATTGTACTTTACTAGGATTAGCTTCCATGGCAGTAATAACGGCACGCTGTGCAATACAATTTGCGCCACTGGTTATTTGTCCCTGCATTTTGTTACAGGCACGAGCAATCCAAGAAGGAGCACCAATAAAACCAATTCTCCAACCTGTCATGGCAAATGCTTTTGACACACCATTTACAGTAATAGTACGGTCGTACATATCTTCAAATTGTGCCATACTTGCATGACCTCCAACAAAATTAATATGTTCATAGATTTCATCGGAAACCACATAAATATGAGGATGGTTTTGTAGCACATTAGCTAATGCCCGTAATTCGGTTTTACTATATAATGACCCGCTTGGATTACAAGGAGAACTAAACCAAATCATTTTAGTTTTTGGTGTAATAGCTGCCTCTAATTGTGCAGCGGTCATTTTAAAATCTGTATCAATAGACGTTTTTACTTCTACAGGAACACCTTCACTAAGCTGTACAATATCGTTATAACTAACCCAATAAGGACAAGGTAAAATAACTTCGTCACCAGGATTAATCATTGCTGCTGCAACATTTGCTAACGATTGCTTAGCACCTGTAGATACAACAATTTGCGGCAAGGTGTAGGTGAGGTTATTATCACGCTTAAATTTGGTAATAATAGCTTGCTTTAATTCTACATAGCCATCAACAGGTGTGTACGAATTATAGTCGTCGTTAATGGCTTGTATAGCTGCGTCTTTAATAAAATCTGGGGTATTAAAATCGGGTTCGCCAAGGCTTAATCCGATAATATCTTTTCCTTCAGCCCTTAGTTCTCTGGCTTTAGCAGCCATTGCCAAAGTAGCAGATGTTGATAGATTGTTTATTCTATCAGAAAGTTGGTTCATTGGTAAAATTAATTAGACTGTTAAAGCAGGTTTCATTCCCAT
>CAYQME010000053.1:0-16692 GCA_964418645.1 uncultured Flavobacteriaceae bacterium | reverse complement strand
ATTCCTTAATTTCGCAGCTTATTAGAAATAATAGAGAATGAGCGCGACATTTCCTAAATATAAAGGACTTAACTTACCAAAAGTTGCCGAAGAAGTTGGCAACGATTGGCAGGACCATAATATCTTCGAAAAAAGTGTAACCACAAGAGAAGGCAAAACGCCGTTCGTCTTTTTTGAAGGCCCTCCATCGGCAAATGGATTACCTGGAGTACATCATGTTTTGGCACGTGCTATTAAAGATATTTTTCCGCGTTATAAAACCATGAAAGGTTTTCAGGTAAAACGTAAAGCAGGATGGGATACTCATGGCTTACCGATTGAACTTGGCGTTGAAAAAGAATTGGGAATTACCAAAGAAGATATTGGTAAAACCATATCGGTTGAAGATTATAATGCAGCTTGCAGAAAAGCTGTAATGCGCTATACAGATGTGTGGAACGACCTGACTCAAAAAATGGGCTATTGGGTAGATATGGATGATCCTTATGTAACCTACGAGCCCAAATACATGGAAAGTGTGTGGTGGTTGCTCAAAAAGATTTACAATAAACATTTGATATATAAAGGCTATACGATTCAGCCCTATTCACCAAAAGCAGGTACAGGATTAAGTTCGCACGAATTGAACCAACCAGGAACTTATCAAGATGTAACAGATACAACTGTTGTGGCTCAGTTTAAAGCAAAAGAGGAAACACTTCCAGACTTTTTGCAAAATGAAGGTACTATCTATTTCTTAGCATGGACAACCACACCGTGGACTTTACCAAGTAATACTGCCTTAACGGTTGGCAATAAAATTGATTATGTATTAGTTGAAACCTACAATCAATACACGTTTGAACCATTGAAAGTGATTTTGGCTAAAAAATTGGTTAGTTATCAATTTTCAGGAAAGTTTAATCAAGTTGAAGATAAGTCGGAGTTATTAGCATATAATTCTGGAGAAAAAACGATTCCGTTCTACATAGTAAAAGAATTTAAAGGAAAAGATTTAGTTGGTATAAAATACGAACAATTACTGTCTTATGCGTTGCCAAATGATAATCCGGAAAATGCCTTTAGAGTGATTGCAGGCGATTTTGTAACGACCGAAGATGGTACAGGAATCGTACATACAGCACCTACCTTTGGAGCAGATGATGCTATGGTTGCAAAACAAGCAAAACCAGAAGTGCCACCACTATTGGTAAAAGATGAGAGCGATAATTTGGTACCACTTGTAGATTTACAAGGGCGTTTTCGACCTGAAATGAAAGAGTTTGCAGGCAAGTATGTTAAGAACGAATATTACAATGAAGGTGATGCACCAGAGCGTTCGGTAGATGTGGAATTGGCTATCAAATTAAAAGAAGAAAACAAAGCCTTTAAGGTTGAAAAATATAAGCACAGTTATCCTAATTGCTGGCGCACAGATAAACCCATTTTATATTATCCGTTAGATTCTTGGTTTATTAAAGTGACCGATGTTAAGGATAGAATGTTTGAATTGAATGAAACCATCAACTGGAAACCAAAATCTACAGGAGAAAAACGTTTTGGGAATTGGCTAGCCAATGCCAACGATTGGAATTTATCACGCTCGCGTTATTGGGGAATTCCCTTGCCTATTTGGAGAACTGAAGATGGGAAAGAAGAAATTTGTATAGGCTCAGTAGAAGAATTAAAGGCTGAAATGCAAAAAGCAGTTGAAGCAGGCATTTTAGAGAAAGATATTTTTGCTGATTTTGAAATTGGTAACAATTCCGAAGAGAACTATGCAACTATAGATTTACACAAGAATATAGTAGATCAAATTGTATTAGTATCTCCTTTAGGACAACCAATGAAACGTGAGTCCGACTTGATTGATGTTTGGTTTGACTCTGGAAGTATGCCGTATGCACAATGGCATTACCCTTTTGAAAACAAGGGGTTAATTGATGAGAATAAATCGTTTCCTGCCGATTTTATTGCCGAAGGTGTAGATCAAACTAGAGGATGGTTTTATACACTGCATGCTATTGGAACTATGGTATTTGATTCTGTTGCGTATAAAAACGTGGTATCGAATGGATTGGTATTAGACAAGAACGGACAAAAAATGTCTAAACGTTTAGGAAATGCCGCAGACCCTTTTGAAACATTAAGTAAATATGGAGCCGATGCAACGCGTTGGTATATGATTAGCAATGCAAACCCTTGGGATAATTTAAAGTTTGATGCAGAGGGGATTGAAGAAGTAAAACGCAAATTTTTCGGCACACTTTATAACACCTATTCATTTTTCACCCTTTATGCTAATATTGATAAATTTAATTATAGCGAAGCAGATATTTCGTTAAATGAAAGACCGGAAATTGATCGTTGGATATTATCGGAGTTAAATACATTGATAAAGAAAGTAGACGTTTTTTACGCAGATTACGAGCCAACAAAAGCAGCCAGAGTTATTTCAGAATTTACGCAAGAATATTTAAGCAATTGGTTTGTACGTTTAAGCAGAAGACGCTTCTGGAAAGGCGATTATCAGCAAGATAAAATTTCTGCATATCAAACCTTATACACCTGTTTGCTAACGATTGCAAAATTAGGCGCTCCAATTGCTCCTTTTTATATGGACAGGCTTTACAAAGATTTAACAAATGTTACAGAAAAAGAAAATTTTGAAAGTGTACATTTGGCCGTATTTCCTAAACAAGACGATGCGTACATTGATAAAGCCCTTGAACGAAAAATGGAGAATGCGCAAACAATTTCTTCATTAATATTGTCGTTAAGAGCTAAAGAAAAAATTAAAGTAAGACAGCCTTTGCAAAAGATTATGATTCCGGTAGATAATGCTACTCAAAAAGAGGAAATTCTTGCCGTTTCAAATCTTATAAAACATGAAGTAAATGTTAAGGAAGTTGAACTGTTAGAAGATGCATCGGATATTTTAGTGAAGCAAATAAAACCTAATTTTAAAACATTGGGCCCACGCTTTGGAAAGGATATGAAGTTAATTACTAATACGATACGTAAGTTTACTTCCGAAGAGATTAAAGAAATTGAACAAAGAGGAACTTTAGAAGTTGAAATTAATGGAAAAAGTATTACATTAGAACTTGACGATGTAGAAATTATATCTCAAGATATTGAAGGTTGGTTAGTAGCTAATGAAGGCGTATTAACTGTTGCCTTGGATGTTACGATAACTGATGATTTGAAAGCTGAAGGAATTGCTCGAGAGCTTGTAAATCGTATTCAAAACTTACGAAAAGATTCAGGTTTTGATGTTACAGATAGAATTGACGTAATACTTCAAAAAGATGATAAAATAATTAGTGCGGTTAACACTAATATTGATTATATTAAAACCGAAACATTAACCGAAGAATTAAATATAATAGATAAAATAAACAATGGGATAGACATCTCTTTTGATGATGTAAACACAAAATTGTTTATTAAAAAACATTAAGATTATGGCAGAAGATTTAAAAAACAGATATTCTGATGCAGATTTAGAAGAATTTAAAACCCTAATTCTAGAAAAAATTGAAAAAGCGCAACACGATTTAGAGCTTATTAAAAGTTCGTACATGAACGACCACAATAATGGAACTGAAGATACGTCACCTACATTTAAAGCTTTTGATGAAGGAAGCGCAGTGATGAGTAAAGAGTCTAATTCGCAACTAGCAATTCGTCAAGAAAAATTTATTCGCGATTTAACAAACGCACTTATTCGTATTGAAAATAAAACCTATGGTATTTGTCGTGTTACAGGTAAATTAATCAATAAAAAACGCTTAGAATTAGTGCCTCATGCGACGTTGAGTATAGAGGCTAAAAACATGCAAAAATAAAAACTCTAGATATTAAATAATATTTTAAACGTCTCAGAGCTGCTGAGACGTTTTTATTTTTATCATTTTGATGAAATCAAGTAAATAATTCTATTTTTACCAAAATTAATAGCATAAATGTCATTAAAGAGAGCTGCAATTGTAATTATTTTAATTCTTCTTATAGATCAAATCTCGAAGGTTTATATAAAAACACATTTTATTTTAGGAGAGAATATTGTTGTTTTTGGCTGGTTTAAGATTTTATTTGTTGAAAATGATGGTATGGCTTGGGGCGCAAAGCTAAGCGATTTTACATCTTTTATTTCAGACCGAACAGCAAAAATAATTTTAACGGTATTTAGACTTGCAGCAATTGTAGGTATTGGTTATTGGCTTATGAATTCAATTAAAAGGAAAGGGTCAAGGGTACTTATTGTAGCTATATCTCTAATTTTTGCCGGCGCATTTGGCAATATTATAGATTCTGTCTTTTATGGTGTTTTATTTAATGATAGTTTCAGGCAAGTTGCTACTTTTTTACCTGAAGGTGGTGGCTATGACACCTTGTTACATGGTAAAGTTGTAGATATGTTACATTTCCCTATATGGAAGGGTTATTTACCCGAGTGGCTGCCTTTTTTGGGAGGTAAATATTTTACCTTTTTCGAGCCAGTTTTTAATATTGCAGATATGGCAATAAGTTCAGGAGTTGGAATGCTATTAATCTTTAATAAAAAAGCTTTTCCTAAAGAAAAGAGTTCTGAAAAAACAAATCTGTAGCAGCTATAAAATCAAGCTAATTTTGTCGATATATGAAATAAAGCATCCCCTTTATAAACTATTGGTGCTTGGTTAACATTAAAAATGTATCCAGAATTTTCAGCCTTAACAAAATGATGAAATTTCCCAAAAGGGTCAGTAATATGTCCAATAATATCACCTTTATTAACGGCTTTATTAATTAGTACAGATGCTCTAAACATGCCTGAGTATTTAGCTCTAATCCACTTACTTTCTGAAATAACAACACATTTTTTTTTAGGTTTTGAAATCTTAAATTTTGTATGCAACATATCTAAATGATGCAGCACGCGTTTGGCTCCATTTACACCAGTGTTTGTTATTGTAGTATTGAAATGGAATGATTTACCGCCTTCAAATAACAGCATGGGAATTCCATTTTTATGACACGTATTTCTAAACGATTTATTTAGATTTTTAGAATATAAAACAAAAGGAGCTCCAAATATTCTCGCCAATTCATCTAGGGCAGAATCATTATTAACAATTCTAATCTGGGCTGCATTAAAACGATCCGCTCCACCTGTATGATAATCTAATATTAAATCCACTTGAGGTACAATTTCTCGCATCAATTTATAAGCGACACGACTTGCTAAAGACCCTGTTTTTGTGCCAGGAAACATTCTGTTTAAATCACGCCCATCGGGAAATTCTCTGTCCATATGAAGAAACCCAAAAATATTAATGATAGGAATACAAATAATAGTTCCTTTTTTAGGTTTATTAATACCTTTAGCTATTATTTGTCGTACAATTTCAACACCATTTACTTCATCGCCATGTATACCAGCGGTAATTAAAACGGTAGGGCCAGATTTTTTAGAGCGTTCTATTAGTACAGGCACTTCAACACTTGTGGTTGTATGTAATTTTGCAACATTAAAATTTATTTCTCGACTTTCTCCAAGAAGAATAGATTCTCCTAGTATATGTAAAATATCACTTTTAGGGCTTGTCATTATCTTGTATTTCGTTCTATAAATGTAACTATGGCTCTGGCTATATTTTTTTGAGTTGCTGTTTCAATACCTTCCAAACCTGGAGTAGAATTCACCTCTAGAATTAAGGGGCCTCTTTTAGATTCAAGCATATCAACACCACAAACAGGTAATTTTAAAGCTCGAGCAGCTTTTATTGCTAATTTTAATTCAGGCTCAGTCAATTTTACATAATTAGCAATACCGCCACGATGTAAATTAGAGCGAAACTCACCTTCTTTGCCTTGTCGTTTCATGGCTCCAACAACCTGACCATCTACAATTAATGCTCTTAAATCAGAACCATTTGCTTCTTCAATATATTCTTGGACAATGACTCTAGCTTGTAGTCCATTAAAAGCTTCAAGAACAGATTCTGCTGCATTTTTAGTTTCAGCTAAAACCACACCTAACCCTTGAGTACCTTCAAGAAGTTTTATAATTACAGGTGTTCCGCCAACATGACCAATAACTTCTTCAACATCTCTGGAGTAATTTGTAAACACTGTTTTTGGCATACCTACCCCAGATTTTGATAAACGCTGAAAACTACGCAACTTATCTCTGGATATAATAATAGCTTCGGAAGCAACCGTAGTAAATACATTCATCATTTCAAACTGACGCACAACAGCACAACCAAAAAAGGTTACAGAAGCGCCTATTCTCGGAATAATGGCATCAACATAATCTAAGTATTTATCCTTATAATATATAGTTGGCTTTTCTTTCTCAATAATTAGATCGCACTTTAAAGGATCAATTACTTCCATATCATGACCTCGTTGTTCGCCCTCTTCAATAAGTCGCCTTGTTGAATATAGGTTCTCGTTTCTAGAAAGAATAACAATGTTCATAATATAAAAGTATATGTAGCAAATGCAATATACTAAAAATGTAAAACGAATTTTTACAATAGTAGGAATTAATCTACCTTTGATAAGATGAGCAAATCCAGATTAGACATACAAATAAAAACACTCCCCAATGCTCCTGGCGTGTATCAATATTTTGACGAAAATAATGTTATAATTTATGTAGGGAAAGCAAAAAACTTAAAAAAGCGGGTAAGTTCCTATTTCACAAAGACTCACGAGAATGGAAAAACAAGAGTACTGGTAAAAAAAATTACGAGTATAAAACATATTGTAGTTGTTACTGAAACGGACGCCTTGTTGCTGGAAAACAACCTTATAAAAAAGCATAGACCAAGATATAATGTAATGCTTAAGGATGATAAATCGTACCCTTGGATTTGTATAAAAAAAGAACGATTCCCTCGCGTATTTCAAACGAGACGTTTAATAAAAGATGGTTCGGAATATTTTGGTCCTTATACGAGTGTTAGAACAGTTCATACCTTATTGGATTTAATAAGAGGGCTATATGCTTTACGAACGTGTAATTATGATTTATCTCCAGAAAAAATTGAAGCTAAAAAATATAAAGTATGCCTAGAGTATCATTTAGGAAATTGTAAAGGCGCTTGTGAAGGTTTTGAAACAGAAGCTGAATATGCTGAGAGTATTAGAGCAATAAGAGATATCTTAAAAGGAAATTTTAAAAATTCGCTTTCACAATTCAAAAACCAGATGAAAGCACTTGCAACAGAAATGAAATATGAAGACGCGCAAAAAATAAAAGAAAAGATAGATGTTTTAGAAAATTATCAGGCTAAATCTACTATTGTAAACCCTAATATTAGCAATGTTGATGTGTTTTCGATTGTAAGCGACGAAAGTTACGCCTACATTAATTTTTTGCAATTGTCGTATGGTTCAATTATCAGATCTCATACACTAGAGATAAAGAAAAAATTACAAGAAACAGATGCCCAATTGTTAGTATTAGCAATAACCGAAATTAGGCAGCGTTTCAATTCTATGTCTAAAGAAGTTTATTTGCCTTTTAAAATAGATTTGGGAGAACAGATAAAAGTTACTGTTCCCAAATTAGGAGATAAAAAACACATTTTAGAGTTATCTATCCGTAATGCAAAATATTATAGACTTGAACAATTAAAACAGGTTAAGATTACAGATCCAGACAGACATGCTAATAGAATTATGGCACAAATGAAAGTTGATTTGCGTTTAACCGACGAACCTAAACATATTGAGTGTTTTGATAATTCTAACATACAAGGCACACACCCAGTAGCTGCATGTGTGGTTTTTAAGAATGGTAAGCCTAGTAAAAAAGAATATCGCCATTTTAATATCAAAACAGTAGAAGGGCCTGATGACTTTGCGTCGATGACTGAGGTTGTTTACAGACGTTATAAGCGTTTATTAGATGAGAACCAATCTTTGCCACAATTAATAATAATAGATGGAGGAAAAGGGCAACTATCATCAGCGTTAAAAAGTTTAGACAAGCTAAAGCTAAGAGGAAAAATTGCCATTATTGGAATTGCAAAACGATTGGAAGAATTATTCTATCCAAACGATCCAATTCCATTATATTTGAATAAAAAAGGAGAGACGCTTAAAGTAATTCAACAATTGCGAAATGAAGCACATCGTTTTGGGATAGAACATCACAGGAATAAGCGCAGTAAAAGCGCTTTAAATACTGAATTGGAAACAATTCCAGGAATTGGAAACAAAACGATAATAGAGTTACTTAAACATTTTAAATCTGCCAAACGGATTTCTTATGCTAAAGTTGACGAATTAGAAAAGGTTATTGGAGTTTCAAAAGCTCAAAAAATTTATAATTATTATAATACCTAGCAAAGTGAACAAAATCATTATAATTTTATTATTGTTTTTTGTTTGTAAGTTAAATGCCCAGCAACAGCCGAATAAAGATATTAAAATCGGGCTGGTATTAAGTGGCGGTGGAGCAAAGGGTTTAGCACATATTGGGGCGCTAAAAATCATTGATAGTTTAAATATAAGGGTAGATTATGTGGCTGGAACTAGTATGGGAGCCATAATTGGGGCTTTATATGCGTCGGGATATTCAGGTAAGCAAATAGATTCAATTTTTAGTAAAATAAACTATGATGATATCATTAGCGATAATCTTCCAAGAGCAGCAAAAACGTTTTATGAACGTGACAATTCTGAAAAATATGCTATTACTCTACCGTTTGAAAAATTTAAAATTAAATTACCTTCAGGACTATCATCAGGACAAAACAACTATAATTTATTAGCAAAATTAACGTTGCATGTTTCTAATATTACGGATTTCAGCAAGTTACCAATTCCATTTTTTTGTATTGCTACCAATGTAGAAACAGGAGAAGGTGTCATTTTAGACAAAGGTAATTTAGCACAAGCAATAACTGCAAGTGGAGCATTTCCATCTTTATATAAACCTGTGATTATTGATAATCAAATACTAATTGATGGTGGTGTAGTAAATAATTATCCTATCGACGAACTTAAAGCAAAAGGCTTAGAGACAATTATTGGTGTAGATGTACAGGATAGTTTAGTAGGCAGGAAAGATTTAACATCTGCCCCAGAGATTTTATTGCAAATCAACAATTTTAGAACCATTAATGAAATGAAAACAAAATCTAAGAGAACAGATGTTTACATCAAACCTAATATCGATGATTTTAATGTTATTTCATTTAATCAAGGGGAAGAAATAATTAGTAATGGTGAGATTGCCGCCAGAAGAAATATGAGTGCTTTAAAAGATATTGTAGTACAACAGAAAGCTAAAAAAACAAATATTAAAATCAATCCTACACCTGATAGCCTTCAAATTAATAGAATAGTTATCAAGGGTAACAAAAACTATACACGGGCTTACGTATTAGGAAAACTTAAATTAAAATCGAGAGAAAAAGTAAGTTATCAGCATTTTACATCGGGTGTCAATAATATTGTGGCAACACATAATTTTGATAAGTTTACCTATAAATTATCTCAAGAGAGTGAGCATAAAGGGTATGATTTATATATAGAAGTGGTTGAAAGTAAGATTACAACTTTTATTAAACTGGGACTTCATTATGATGATTTATACAAAAGTGCAGCATTAATAAATGTAACCAAAAAGCGTGCGGTTTTTAAAAATGATGTGCTTTCATTTGATTTTATTCTAGGAGATAATGTGCGGTATAACTTTGACTATTTTATTGATAAAGGATTTTATTGGAGTATAGGTTTTAATTCAAATTATAATACATTCAATAAGAACATAAGTGCAGCATTAATTTTAGATGAAAACCAAGTAATTACTCAGGGATTAAATAAAGTAGATGTAGTTTTAAATGACTTTACAAGTCAAATATTTTTACAAACCCTGTTTAGAAAAGATTTTGCCTTAACGCTTGGTGTGGAGCATAAACGACTTAAAATTACTTCTGAAACCTTTGTAAATACCAATTCTAATGATGAAGAAACCACATTTGAAAAAAGTGACTTTTTTAGCCTTTTTGGAAAATTAAAATTAGATACTTATGACAACAAGTATCTACCAAGTGAGGGATTTTTGTTTAATGGCGATTTCCATTTGTATGTGTCGTCATCTGACTTTAACAACAATTTCTCACAATTTTCTTTTGCAAAAGCAAAAATAGGATATGCGCTAAAAATGTCTAATAAAGTGGCTGTAATTATTGGCTCAGAAGGTGGATTTAAAATTGGAGAAGATTCTAATAACTCCTTAAATTTTGCTTTAGGTGGTTATGGTAATAATTTTATAAACAACTTTATTTCATTTTATGGATATGATTATTTGTCTATCACAGGGAGTGGTTTTGTAAAAGGGAATATCGACTTAGATTATGAGGTTTTTCATAACCAGCACATAATTTTATCAGCAAATTTTGCTAATGTTGGCGACAATATATTCGATAACGGCGAATGGTTTACTAGACCAGACTATACAGGTTATGCTATAGGGTGTTCTACTGAAACATTTTTAGGACCTATAGAAGTAAAATACTCTTGGTCGCCAGAAGCTAATAGTGGCAAATGGTTTTTTAATCTTGGATTTTGGTTTTAAATAAAAACAATAAAATTTTTACGATATTTGTAATCTTATGAAACTCTATTGGATCGATTTATTACAGTTTCTACACTATCTTATCAAGAGAAATCCAGAATAAGTAGGCGTTTCGTATCTTTATAACAATTGTTAAACAAAGATTTCAGTTCACTGTATTGAACTTTTAATTATTAACTTTTAACTTAATAAAATGCCACGTTATCATACTTTAGGGAATATACCACCTAAACGCCACACTCAATTTAGAAAGCCAAATGGAAACCTATATTACGAACAACTATTTGGTACAATTGGTTTTGATGGGATGTCAACAAATAGTTATCACGAGCATAGACCAACACAAGTAAAGGACATTATAAAACAATATAGTGTTGCACCAAAAATAGCCCTTACAAATAACATAAAATCGTACAGATTAAGAGGGTTTCAAGTACCACCAGTTAACGATTATTTAGAAAGCCGTAAAGCAGTGCTAACTAATAGTGATTGTACAATAATACTTGCAGCACCAAAAGCGCTTCAACAAGATTATTTTTATAAAAACACGGATGCAGACGAATTAATTTTTATCCACAAAGGCACTGGAAAATTGCGTACAATGTTGGGAAATCTCAACTTTAAATATGGCGATTATTTACTCGTTCCTAGGGGAATTATTTATAAAATAGATTTCGATACAGAAGATAACCGTTTATTTATTGTAGAATCTCATAGACCAATTTACACACCAAAACGTTATAGAAATTGGTTTGGGCAATTATTAGAACATTCACCTTTTTGTGAACGTGATATCCGTTTACCTCAAGAACTAGAAACTTACAATGAAAAAGGGGATTTCTTAATTAAAGTAAAAAAACAAGAAGAAATCATAGAAATGGTATATGCCACACATCCTTTTGATGTTGTTGGTTACGATGGTTTCAACTATCCATATGCTTTTTCAATTCACGATTTTGAACCTATTACAGGACGTATACATCAACCACCACCAGTACACCAAACTTTTGAGACAGATGCTTTTGTAGTTTGTAGTTTTGTGCCTCGTTTGTACGATTATCATCCAGAGGCTATTCCTGCGCCATATAGCCATAGTAATATTGATAGTGATGAGGTGTTATATTATGTAGCAGGAGATTTTATGAGTAGAAATAACATAGAAGAAGGACATATTTCTTTACATCCTGCGGGAATACCTCACGGACCTCATCCCGGAGCGGTAGAACGAAGTATAGGTAAAACTAGTACGGATGAATTAGCAGTAATGGTAGATACTTTTAAACCTTTAATGGTTACTGAAGAAGCACTAAAAATTGCTGATGAAGATTATTATAAATCATGGTTAGAATAAAACTGTCATTCCTGCTTTAGGATGAATGCAAAAATAAACATTATGGGAACAGAAATAAAAGATTTACATAATTTACATAATACAGAATATTCATTAAAAAAATTATTTAATGATGCAGAAGATTTCCTTCCGTTATTAGGAACAGATTATGTAGAGTTATATGTTGGGAATGCTAAGCAATCGGCGCATTTTTACAAAACTGCTTTCGGATTTCAATCGGAAGCTTATGCTGGCTTAGAAACAGGCATGAATGACCAAGTATCATATGTGTTGAAGCAAGATAAAATACGATTGGTATTAACGACATCTTTAAAAGAAGGCGGTATAATAAATGAGCATATTAATAAGCATGGCGATGGTGTAAAAGTAGTAGCTCTTTGGGTAGAAGATGCTACAAAAGCCTGGGAAGAAACTACAAAAAGAGGTGCAAAATCGTTTATGGAGCCTACTCGAGAAGAAGATAGGAATGGTCATGTTGTGCGTTCGGGTATTTATACTTATGGGGAAACCGTACATATTTTTGTAGAACGGAAAAGTTATAATGGTGTCTTTTTACCAGGTTATAAAAAATGGGAATCACATTACAATCCAGAACCAGTGGGGTTAAAATTTATTGATCACATGGTTGGTAATGTAGGGTGGAATGAAATGAATAAATGGTGCGAATTTTACGATAAAGTCATGGGTTTTGCTCAAATTATTTCGTTTGATGATAGTGACATTTCTACAGAGTTCACAGCCTTGATGAGCAAAGTAATGTCTAATGGTAATGGACGTATTAAATTCCCAATAAATGAACCTGCTGATGGTAAGAAAAAATCACAAATTGAAGAATATATAGATTTTTATAATGGTGCAGGAGTACAACATATTGCTGTCGCTACCAATGATATTGTAACAACAGTTTCAGCAATGAGAGATAGAGGTGTTGAATTTTTATACGTTCCAGAAAACTATTATGATGATTTATTAGAACGAGTTGGCGATATTGATGAAGATGTTGAAGTGCTTAAAAAGCATGGTATTTTAATTGATAGAGATGACGAAGGGTATTTATTGCAACTATTCACAAAACCAGTTGTAGATAGACCAACAATGTTCTTCGAAATTATTCAACGCAAAGGAGCACAATCTTTTGGTAAAGGTAATTTTAAAGCATTGTTTGAAGCTATTGAAAGAGAGCAAGAAAATAGAGGGACGCTTTAGCTAAAGTGTAATTAACTATAAAAACTCTATCATAATTTTGATAGAGTTTTTTCGTTTAATAAAAATATTTTAGAATAACTGGTAAATTACTGTTAAGAACTTTGAATAATAGTAGGAGGTTTTAGGGAATTTTCTATTTTTGGAATAGTAATTGTAATTTATTCAGTAATGTACATACTAAATCAATAAATAAGTTACATTACATTAACCTACTATATGAAAAAAATACAACTTTTAGTATTAACATTTTTAATAGCTCAAGGTTCTTTTGCCCAAGAAGCAGCAGCTTTTAATACAGGAGAATGGTTTAAATTTAGAATGAGTTATAGTGGCTGGATGAAAGCAGGGAATGCAACTCTACAAATAAAAGATGATATCGTAGATGATAAACCAGTATATCATGTTGTAGGGAAAGGATGGACTACTGGAGCTATTAAATGGTTTTTTAAGGTAAAAGATAGATACGAAAGCTATTTTGATAAACAAACGGGCTTACCCTATAAATTCATTAGAGATATTAATGAAGGCGGCTTTACCAAAAAACTAGAAATAAACTTTGACCAAGTTAATCATAAAGCATATATAAATGATAAAAAGCACAATAAGAGCTTTGTTGTAGATACTAAACCCAATATTCAGGATATGGTTTCGGCATATTATTATTTAAGAAACAAAATAGATGTAGATAAATTAAACCCGGGAGATGAAATTGAAACAGATATGTTTTTTGATAAAGAAAATTATGGTTTTAAACTTAAATACCTTGGAGAAGAAACCATAAGAACTGCTTTTGGGAAAGTAAAAACTTTAAAGTTTAGACCCTATGTTATGGCAGGACGTGTTTTTAAAGAAGAAGAGAGCCTGACACTCTGGGTTTCAAATGATAAAAATCGCATACCTTTGCGTATTAAAGCTGATTTAGCCATAGGGTCTTTAAGAGCTGATTTAGAAGCTTTTAAAGGCTTAAAGCATTCATTTAAAATAGTAGTTGATTAATTATGCAAGACCAACCAAATTACGATTCTATATTAAACGAACTTCAAACGAAATACGATAATATAAATCAAGATACCGAAACACATTTAGAAGGGCTTTTGCATAGTAAGCCGATAACGTATTGGGATTATATCCATACAGATGCCTTATTGAGTCTTCAAATTCAACGCACAACCTTACCAGATGAAATGGTGTTTATTGGATATCATCAAATAAACGAACTCATTTTTAAAATGATTCTTTGGGAAATTCAACAAGTCGCTGAGAAAGAAGATTTAAATACTGTGTTTTTTGAAAACAAATTGATGCGTGTGAGTCGTTATTTTGATATGTTGTCTACTTCATTTAATATTATGCGAGAGGGGATGGATGTAGCACAATACAATAAGTTTAGACATACACTTACACCTGCAAGCGGCTTTCAAAGTGCACAATACCGATTAATAGAATTTGCTTCAACTGAGCTTATAAACTTAATTGATTATAGATTTAGAAAAACCATTGACAGAGAGACCCCTTTTGAGCACGCTCTTGAGCATTTGTATTGGCAAGCGGCTGGGAAGGATTATAACACAGGTGAAAAATCTACACTGCTTATTAATTTTGAAAAACGGTATAAAGAAGAGTTTATAACCTTTATGAAGGTATATAACACCAAAAATTTGTGGTCAAAATTTAAAGAGCTCCCTGAAGTAGATCAAAACAATGAAGATTTGGTAAAAGCAATGCGTCATTATGATTACACAGTAAATATCTCATGGGTAATGGCACATTACAATGCGGCAAAGCATTATATTTTAGGCGAAGATGGCGACGGAGAAGCAACAGGAGGAAGCGATTGGCAAAAATATATGCATCCAAAGTATCAAAAACGTATATTTTTTCCAGAACTTTGGAGCTCAGAAGAATTAGATAATTGGGGGAAAGATGTTTAATTACATTAATAAAACAAACAATATGCAGTTAAAGTTAATAGCGTTAACTTTTTTAGGATTAATCATGTTCACGTCGTGTAAGGAAGATGTGAAAGCTAATGATTTACCTATACAAGATTTAGTAGTAAAAAAGGAAATAGAAAAATTTGAATTTGGGTTTAAGCTTAACGACTTTATAGTTGTAAAAGATACCATAAAAAATGGCGATAGTTTTGGCGAGATTTTGGAACGTAATAAAATTGGCTATCCGCAAATTTTTCACATCGCTGAAAAAGCTAAAGACACTTTTGATATAAGGAACCTTCAAGTAGGAAAACCTTATACCTTATTGTTTTCTAAAGATTCATTACAACTACCACAATGTTTTATTTATCAACCAACTCGCGAAGAATACGTTGTTATAGATTTTCAAGATTCTATTACTGATGCTTACATAAAAAGAAAACCAATTAAATACGTTGAAAAAGAGGCATCAGGAATTATAGCACCTAGGTCAAGTATTTCAGAAGTGCTAGATAATCAAGGTATAAGCATGGTTTTAGCATATGATATGTCTGATATTTATGCATGGACTGTAGATTTTACCCGATTACAAGAAGGCGATCGTTTTAAGGTTATTTATATCGACAAGTATATTGATGACACTATTTATGCAGGAATTCATAATATTAAAGCAGTATATTTTGAACATAAAAAAGAACCTTTTTACGCCTTTGAATTTGAAGCAGATAGTGTAAAAGGAATTATTGATTATTTTGATGATAACGCCAAAAACTTGAGACGTGCGTTTTTAAAATCACCCATTAAATTCAGATATAGAGTTTCTTCTAGATATAACTTAAGGCGGCGAATAGCATACTACGGGAATAGAATTCGTCCACATAAAGGTACTGATTTTGCAGCCAATGTTGGGACGCCAATTATGGCAACTGCTAATGGCACAGTTGTAGAATCTACACGCAAAGGGGGTAATGGTAAATACGTAAAAATAAAGCATAATTCTACGTATTCAACGCAATATTTGCACATGAGTAAGCGTCTTGTAAAAGCAGGAGATTTTGTAAAACAAGGAGATATAATAGGTAAAGTTGGTATGACAGGAAATACCGGAGGACCTCATGTGTGTTATCGTTTTTGGAAAAACGGAAGGCAAGTAGATCCGTTTAAACAAAAGTTACCCGAAGCAAAACCAATTTCAGACAGTTTAAAGATTAAATATTTAGAGTTTATTCAACCTTTAAAGATTCAATTAGATGCTATTCCATTTTCGGATAATGAAATTCAAGATGAAAATGAAGAATCACTTGTAACACAAATGGAGTAAATGGCTTTAAAGAATATAAATCCAACACAAACTAAGGCATGGTCTAAACTAGAAGAACATTTTAATGGGGTAAAAGATGTTCATGCGATAGAATGGTTTAAAATGGATACTAAAAGAGCTAATCGTTTTACAATTGAATGGGACGATTTTTTTATAGATTATTCTAAAAATAGACTCACACAAGACACAATTAATCTTTTTTTAGAATTGGCTAAAGAAGTTGATTTAAAAGATGCCATTTCTAAATATTTTTCAGGAGATAAAATAAATCAAACCGAAAATAGAGCAGTGCTTCATACTGCTTTACGAGCCA
>CAYQME010000052.1:0-16883 GCA_964418645.1 uncultured Flavobacteriaceae bacterium | reverse complement strand
TATGGTGTAATCACAGGAGGTGGACCAGGAATTATGGAAGCTGGTAATAAAGGTGCCCATCTAGGTGGTGGGACTTCAGTTGGTTTAAATATTGAATTACCTTTTGAACAACATGACAATCCGTATATTGATTCTGATAAGAATTTAGATTTTGATTACTTTTTTGTTAGAAAAGTAATGTTTGTTAAATATTCACAAGGGTTTGTAGTAATGCCTGGTGGTTTTGGCACCTTAGATGAACTTTTTGAAGCCATAACACTTATTCAAACTAAAAAAATTGAACGCTTTCCAATAATAATGGTAGGAACAGAATTTTGGCAAGGTGTTATTGATTGGATTAAAACAACGCTATTAGATAAATTCGGAAATGTTAGCGCAACCGATTTAGATTTAATACATCTAGTAGATACAGAGGATGAAGTCATTACTATTCTAGATTCGTTCTACAAGAAATATAATTTAAGTCCTAATTTCTAATAAAACATTCGTTGCTCTCCCTAAGAACATGAAAAATAATCGCATAATAGCATTACTAATATGCCTCATGGGTATTAATACAGTGTTTTCTCAAGAGATATTTAAGTTTATGCACTATAATTTACTTAATTACCCTCTACAGGATGCATCAAAATTACAATATCTTGAAGTAATTTTAGATACTTATAGACCTGATTTGTTTACGGTTAATGAACTTAATAATCTAGCAGGAGCAAATGCTATATTGAGCTCTCTTCAGTTTATAAACCCCAATTACAGTAGTGCAACTTTTGTAACAAACTCCTCTGATGATAACATAGGAAACACAAACGATTTACAAAATTTTGTGTATTTTGATAGCTCAAAATTTATATTGGTAAATCAAACCATAATACAAACCCTGTTTAGAGACTTTAACCATTATACATTCAAGTTAAACACCCTAAACCAATTAGCAAACCCCATTTTTATTGAAGTTATAGTTTGTCATTTAAAATCCTCTAGCGGAACAACAAATCAAAACCTAAGATTAGATATGGTAAATGATTTGGAAACTTATCTAGAAACATTACCAAGTACTGAGTATATGATTCTATTTGGAGACTTAAATTTATATACCAGTTCTGAACCTGCTTTTGTTGAACTAACTAATGTAACCAACAATATTACATTTGTAGACCCAGCGAATAGCGTTGGGAGCTGGCATAATAACACAAATTATCTTGATGTATTTACCCAGTCTACTAGAACACAAACAGGTTTAGGTGGTGCTACTGGTGGATTTGACGATCGTTTCGACTTTATTCTCACTTCAGAGAATATGCTTACAAATCTTGATATTTTTTATGTAAGCAATTCTTATCAAGTATTTGGAAACAATGGAAATCTTAATTGTTTCAATAGTGAAATTAACACAAACAACTGTGATGGCATAGCTTTTGATTCAACTATTAGAAATGCACTCTTTAATATGAGCGATCATTTACCTGTAACATTAGAATTACAAACTAACGAAACGATATTAAGTACAACTAATTATAAGTTAGCACATGGACTTTGTATCCTTGGCAGTAATTTAGTAACAGATGAACTTTCAATCCAAATTGATACAAATACATTTAAAAGTGATTTTATTTTTATTTTTAATACTTTAGGACAAAAAATTGAAAGCTATAAAGTTCAAAATCTAAACCTTTTGCAACTTGATGTATCTAATCTATCAAACGGAATTTATTATATAGCAGCCTCAAACTATGATTTAAAACCATTAAAATTTATTAAATCAAATTGAAAATTAAACAATCATACCTACTTATATTCTTGTTGTGGCAATATACTGTGATTTGCCAAAACAAGATTGATATTAAAGCTGTATTTGATATTAGTATTAATCAAATTCATATCACGCAATCCATCACTTATAAAAATACTACTAATGATGTGTTAACAGCAATTTACTTAAATGATTGGAGTAATAGTTACTCTACTAAAAGTACCCCATTAGCAAATCGCTTTTCAGAAGAATATATAGACAAATTTCATTTTGCAAAAAGCGAAGAACGCGGTTACACCATAGTTACTTCAATAAATAATACCAACAATGATTTACTAAATTTTGAACGTTTAGAGCAGCATCCAGACATTATAAAAGTAACTTTAGTTAATGCTCTAAAACCCGGAAAAAGTTATCAATTAAAACTCATCTATACTATACAGTTACCTAGTGATAAGTTTACCAGATATGGTGTTACACCATATAAAAACTATAATTTAAAGTATTGGTATATTACTCCTGCTGTATATAATGAAACAGGGTGGCATTATTATAGCAATAAAAATTTAGATGATTTATATGTACCAAATGCTGATATTACAATGCAAGTAGAGTTCCCTAGGAATTATGTGCTAACTTCAGAATTAGATTTAATTAATGTCACACAAGACAAAGATTCACAAACAGTTGTTTTATCAGGGAAAAACAGGATTGATAGTAAGCTTTTTTTACAAAAATTTTCACTATTTAAAACCATACAAACAGACCATTTTTCGGTAATAACAAATATTACCGAGAATGAATTAACACCCTCAAACAAAGCAATAATCACAGATAAGATAACGAGATTTATCACAAAATATCTAGGATCATACCCTCACAAAAAACTTGTAGTAACAGATATTGACATAAAAAAGGATCCTATTTACGGTTTAAATCAGCTACCTGAGTTTATCAGTCCATTTCCTGATAATTTTAAATTTGAATTGAAGCTATTAAAAAATGTGTTAGGCAATTTTTTGGATAATTCATTGTTAATCAATCCTAGAAAAGAGCATTGGCTAAAAGATGGTATTCAAATATATTTTTTAATAAAATATATTGAGGAATATTACCCAGAAATAAAAATGATTGGCTCTTTAGCCAATGTATGGGTGATACGGTCATTTCATGCTGCAGACTTAAAATTTAATGAGCAATATAACCTTGCATATATGCATATGGCTAGAACAAATAGAGATCAACCGTTAAGCAAACCTAAAGATTCTCTATTAAAGTTTAACGAAAGTATTGCTAATAAATATAAAGCTGGTGTTGGGTTAAAGTACCTGGATGATTATGTAAACCACAATATCTTAGAAGATGCAATTAAACTCTATTTAGACGAGCATAAAGTTAAAGCTACATCTCCATCAGATTTCGAGGTCTTAATAAAATCAAAAACAACAAAAGATATTGATTGGTTTTTTGATGAATTTGTAGGTTCAAACAAGAAAATTGATTTCAAAATAAAAAATGTAAAAAAATCTGAAGATTCTATTACACTCACTATAAAAAACAAGCGTCAAAATAAAATGCCTATATCATTGTTCACTCTAAATAATGACAGTATAATCTCTAAACTATGGATTGATAATATACTAGGCGAAAAAACTATTACAATCCCTAGAAATAATGTGAATAAACTGGTTTTAAATTACGATAATTCAATTCCAGAATACAAATTAAGAGATAATTGGAAATCGTTAAAAGGGTACTTTTTTAATAATAAACCTTTACAATTTAGGTTATTTAAAGATGTAGAAGACCCTAATTATAGTCAGGTTTTTTTAATGCCTTTAGTAGAATTTAATAATATTTATGATGGCTTTACCCTCGGAGCAAAATTGTATAATAAAACCTTAATACGAAAAGGATTTAACTATAAATTTTCACCTAAATACGGTTTAAAATCTAAAAAGATAACGGGTTCAGCTTCCATTTTATATTCACAAAATATTGAAAATAAAGACTTATACAAAGTTACATATGGATTTGTTGGAGGAACATCATCGTATGCACCTAACTTACTTTTTAGAAAAATAACGCCTTTTGTTACTTTCAGCTTTAGAGATCATACAAATTACAGGTCTAACAAATTTCAAGCCTTAAATTTTAGATATATAGATATTTCAAGAGATGACGATATTAATAATATTTCTGATAACGCTGAACCTGATTACAAAATATTCAATGCAAGATATATTAATACAAATCCAGGCTTAATAAATTATTATAAGTGGTTTACCGATTTTCAGGTATCTAAAGACTTTGGAAAGTTATCATTTAATTACGAATATAGAAAGCTATACGAAAGTAATCGGCAATTAAATGTTCGCTTTTTTACAGGTGTATTTTTATATAATAACAATCCTTCCAATACTAACTATTTTAGTTTTGCGTTAGATAGACCAACAGATTACTTATTTGAATATAACTATCTAGGACGTTCTGAATCTTCAGGTATATTTAGCCAGCAATTAATTATTGCCGAAGGTGGTTTCAAATCTAAATTAGAAACTCCGTTTTCAAATCAATGGATTTCAACGTTTAACTTAAGTACAACGCTTTGGAAATATATTCAAGCTTACGGTGATGTTGGTTTGGTTAAAAACAAATACCAAAACGCAAAATTTGTTTACGACTCTGGTATACGTTTAAACTTAGTAACCGATTATTTTGAAGTTTACTTTCCTATATATTCTAACCTAGGTTGGGAAATAGGAAATCGAAATTATGACCAAAGAATACGCTTTATATTTACTGTAGACCCTGAAGCCTTACTTGGCTTATTTAGAAGAGAATGGTACTAAACTAATAGTTTTTATATTTTGAATTATTCTTAAATAAAATTTAAAATAATTAATTTTTATATATTATTAACAACAAATACTAGTTTTTGCTGTTAATAATTCATTTTTTTAACAAAATATCACGTTGTAAAACTCATAAAAAATGGCTAAATTTGCAACATCCAAACCCTTATAAATGCAATCAAATCCTGATATAACCAAAGATATGTCTTTTAATGATTTTAAGAATGAAATCATTAACGATTATACCATTGCAGTAACCAGTAGAGAGTGCAGTTTATTGGGACGTCGTGAAGTGCTCACAGGAAAAGCTAAATTTGGTATTTTTGGTGATGGTAAAGAAATTCCACAGTTAGCATGGGCAAAAGCATTTAGAAATGGCGATTTTAGATCCGGCTATTATAGAGATCAAACCTTTATGATGGCTATTGGAAAACTCACTATCCAAGAATTTTTTGCTGGTCTTTATGGACACAATGATATTAAAGCAGATCCCATGACTGCTGGACGACAAATGGGAGGCCATTTCGGAACACATAGTTTGGACGAAAATTATAATTGGAAAGACCTTACTAAGCAAAAAAATTCAAGTGCTGACATTTCTCCAACTGCAGGACAAATGCCAAGGCTATTGGGCTTAGCACAAGCTTCAAAAGTTTATAGAGATGTAAAAGGTATTGATACTACAAATTTTTCTGTTAATGGTAAAGAAGTTGCTTGGGGCACCATAGGTAATGCAAGTACAAGTGAAGGTTTGTTTTTTGAAACCATAAATGCTGCTGGCGTATTACAAGTGCCTATGGTTATTAGTATTTGGGATGATGAATATGGTATCTCTGTTCATGCTAAACATCAAACTACTAAAGAAAATATTTCAGAAATTTTAAAAGGGTTTCAACGGGAAGAAAATTCAAAGGGCTACGAAATTATTAGAGTTAAAGGTTGGGACTATCCATCGTTAATAAATGCTTTTGAAGAAGCCTCTAAATTAGCTAGAGAACAACACTGTCCAGTATTGATTCATATTCAACAATTAACACAACCACAAGGACATTCTACTTCTGGATCTCACGAACGTTATAAGAGTCCAGAGCGTTTAGCGTGGGAAAAAGATTTTGATTGCATAGCTAAGATGAGAGCGTGGATGATTATTAATGGTATTGCTACGGAAGAAGAATTAAATCAGCTAGACAGAAACCTAAAAAAAGAAGTTAGAGAAGGTAAAAAAGCAGCGTGGGAAGAATTTATCTCTCCTATATTAGAAGATAGAAAAGTATTAGTAAAATTATTACAAAATGTTGCAAATACTAGTCCTAATAAAGTATTTATAATAAGAATAATCAATACTCTAAATGCGATAGAAGAGCCTATACGGAAGGATATTCTATCAGTGGCTCGTAAAGTATTACGGTATATAACTTTTGATGACTCCTCTGAGAAAGAACAGCTTAAATCATGGATTAATTCTAATCTTGAAATTAACCAACCTAAATACAGCTCGCATCTTTATAGTGAGTCAGAATTAAAGGCTACTAGTATAAAAGAAATCACACCAACGTACAATGAGGACTCAAAAAACGTTGATGGTCGTATTATTATTAGAGATAATTTTGATACTATTTTTAATAAATATCCCAATGCCTTAATCTTTGGAGAAGACGTTGGAAACATTGGAGATGTCAATCAAGGTTTAGAAGGGTTGCAAGAAAAGTATGGTAAATTACGAGTAGCAGATACTGGCATTCGGGAAGCTACTATTATTGGTCAAGGTATAGGTATGGCAATGCGTGGCCTACGACCAATAGCCGAAGTGCAATATTTGGATTACATTATGTATTCACTACAAATTATTAGTGACGATCTTGCCACACTACACTACAGAACCAAAGGAAAACAAAAAGCACCAATGATTATTAGAACTCGTGGTCATAGATTAGAAGGTATTTGGCATTCTGGTTCGCAATTAGGAGGTATCATAAATTTAGTGCGAGGTATTCATGTTTTAGTGCCTAGAAATATGACTAAAGCTGCAGGTTTTTATAATACATTACTAGAAAGTGATCAACCTGCATTGGTAATTGAATGTTTAAATGGTTATCGCCTAAAAGAAAAAATGCCTACTAATATTGGTGAATTTAAAACGCCGATTGGTATTGTAGAAACCGTTAAAGAAGGCAATGATATTACGTTGGTATCTTATGGTTCTACATTACGTATGGTAGAACAAACGGCAAAAGAATTATTAGAAGTAGGTATTGACGCAGAAGTTATTGATGTGCAATCTCTTCTACCTTTCGATTTAAATCATGACATTGCTAAGAGTGTTGAAAAAACAAATCGATTAATGATTATAGATGAAGATGTCCCTGGAGGCGCTTCTTCATATATATTAAACCAAGTCATAAATATTCAAAACGCTTATCAATATTTAGATAGTCAACCAAAAACACTTACTGGAAAACCACATAGACCTGCTTATGGGACTGATGGTGATTATTTTTCAAAACCTTCAAACGAAGATATTTTTGAAGCTGTTTATACTGTAATGCATGAAGCAAACCCAGAAGATTTTCCTAAACTGAGATAACAATTATCTTTCATATTATTTCGTAAGTCTATTTTTTCTATATTTAAGCAAATAACAATCAATGCTTATAAAAAAAGAAAAAGAACAATTACGAGGAATTATATTTCGCCATCTGGATGGTATAGCAACAGCTACCACTGCTTATTCTCTTCATAAAAAGGGGATTCTAAATTACCTTCTTAAAAATAAAAAGGCCTCATTACATCAATTGGTAGAAAACTTTCATGCCAATGATGGCTATTTAAATGTAGCATTACGAATTTTATGCTCTCAAGGCTGGCTTACGCAACATTTAGATAATAAAACGGATACTGTTCATTACGAAATTAACACACAAAGTAAAACTGCGTTTAACTTAGTATCTTTATATGAAGATGCCGTAAACCTACTCTCCTATTCGGTTACATTTCCTGATGAACGTATAGGCTCTGATGCGTTTATTGTTTTAGAGCGTATTTTTAAAAAATTTGAAAATGATTTTGGACTCACTAAAGTTCAAGAGAATAGTATTGAACACCAAATACTAATGCATATTGAAGGTGTTATTATTGCACCTATAATTGTTTTACTAGGCGTAAATGGGTTATTTCATAAATATTTTATGGAAGCCTCGTTTAGAGCTCAAGAATATCATAAAGACCCAGAAAGTTTTAAAAAAATATTGAATTTTTTCACACATTTAGGCTGGTTTAAAAAGAAAAAAGATACCTATCAATTTACAGATAAAGGTTTATTCTTTGCAAAACGTGCCAGTGCTTATGGTGTAACTGTCTCTTACTTACCAACATTTTTACAATTAGATGAACTTCTTTTTGGAAATCCTTTAATTTTAAAAACGACCACTCTTGAGGAAACAGAAAAGCATGTACATCGCGAAATGAATGTTTGGGGAAGTGGTGGCGCTCATTCCGCCTATTTTAAAGTTGTAAATGCTATAATTATTGAACTATTTAATAGACCTATAGATGAGCAACCTAAAGGTATTTTAGATATGGGTTGTGGTAATGGTGCCTTTATTCAGCATATTTTTGATGTTATTGAATATCAAACACTAAGAGGAAAGCTTCTAGAAGAATATCCGTTATTATTAGTTGGTGCTGATTTTAACCAAGCGGCTCTAAAAGTAACCCGAGCGAATTTGATAAAAGCTGATATTTGGGCAAAAGTAATTTGGGGAGATATTGGCAGACCAGACATATTAGCTAAGGATTTAAAAGATGATTATAATATAGATTTAAAAGACCTGCTTAATGTACGCACCTTTTTAGACCATAATCGTATATGGGAAGCACCGAAAAAGAAAACTCATACCAATAGTACATCTTCAGGAGCATACGCATATAAAGGAAAACGTATAAGCAATAATGATGTTGAAGATTCACTAAGAGAACATTTTCAGAAATGGAAACCTTATGTTGAGAAATTTGGACTTTTAATTATAGAATTACATACCGTATTGCCAGAACTTACAGCAGCACATTTAGGAAAAACTGCAGCCACGGCTTACGATGCAACTCATGGATATTCAGATCAGTATATCTTAGAAGTAGATGTTTTTAATTGTATTGCTATTGAAGCTGGATTACATCCAGAGGATCGCTATTATACTAAATTTCCAAATAATGAGTATGCAACTGTAAGTGTAAATCTTCTTAAAGGTTAACACAAACTTGTTTAACATGAGTTAACCCTTGTATGACGAAAATAATTGCTACTAATATTATCTTTTTGTTGATTTGTTTTGAATTTAAAAAATAGAAATCATGAAAGTCAAAATTATAATTATTATATGTTTTTTAGTATTACTAAACTCATGCATTGTAAAGTCATTACAACCTTTTTACACTCAAGAATCTATTGCCTTTCAAGAAATCTTTATTGGCAATTGGAATGATAACAAAAAAGGGGATTGGAAAGTAGCAGCATTAAAAGAAGAATTTGAAAAAGACAATAAAGATCTCTCCGAATTATCTAAGGAAGACAAAGAAATCTTTAAAAAATATAAAGATGGTTATCTTGTAACCTATACCAAAAAAGAAAAGGAAGCTGTTTTTATAGCTATGCCTTTTAAAATTGGTAATTCCTTTTTTCTAGATTTTATTCCTTTCGATTATGATAATCTAAATAGCGACCTTCTTAGCCAACATCTTCTTAAAACACATTCGGTAGCTAAGTTTGAAGTTTTAGAAGGGAATTCTGAAATAAAAGTAAACTGGTTAGACGAAGAACGATTAAAAGCTCTTTATGATAATAATCAAATTCAATTAAAGCATGAAATTATTGGGCTAGACGAAGCATTTGTACTTACTGCATCTTCTAAAGAACTTTATAAATTCCTTGAAAAATATATAGCATCAAATATTAAAGACAAGTGGAAATCCTCTAATGAATACACTTTAAAACGCAGCGATGCTAAACCTTAACCCGTATTTAAAAAAGTTAAACAACCACAATCCATTATTATTTAATAGTGTATTGTGGCTGTTTTCGTTTACTGTTTTATTATTCATTTTTTCTAAAGGCAAAGCACCTATAAAAATTGACTATATCTATACATTTAGCTTTTTAACAAGCATTGCTATTCCTGTTATAATCAATTTGTACGTTTTAATTCCTTACTTGTTAAAAAAAGAACGTTATTGGTTGTTCATCATTGCATTTATAATAAATCTCGTACTATTTACGCAATTGAATGTTTGGTTTTTCGATCCCATATTAAATGTACTTTTTCCCGATTACTTTTTTATTTCATACCATTCAAATACTGAAGTAATCACCATTTTTATTATTTTCTTAATCGCTACAACACTCTTGAAATTATCGGAAGATTGGTTTCATTTTAACAGCAATGAAAATCGGAACTTAAAATTACAAAATGAACAAATTCAACTGCAATTATCGTCTTTACGATCGCAAATTAATCCGCATTTTTTATTTAATTCACTCAATGTCATTTATGCGCTAACTATCGAAAAAAAAGAAGGTGTAAAAGATGCTATTGTACAATTATCAGATATTTTAAGATATATTATTTACGATTCTAGTACCGAACAAGTTGCGATAAAAGACGAAATCAAATTACTGAAAAATTATATTGCTTTTCAAAAATTTCGAGTGCATGGATTCAACCAAATAGACTTACATCTAGATATAGAAAACGAAAACTTTATGTTGTATCCTATGTTGTTACTACCTTTGGTTGAAAATAGTTTTAAACATGGAGTAGAATCTTCAAGTATTAAAATACAAATAACTCAAAAAGGAAATTATTTCATTTTTGAAATAGAAAACCAGAGTGATTCAACTTTTTCTGAGACCTCAAACGAAAACTCAGGTGTCGGACTTGAAAATGTCAAGAAAAATCTCGACATTGTATATCCTAATACACATCAATTTATCATAACTAATACTAATGGTATATTTTGGGTACAATTAAAAATTAGTAAATAGCAGAAATGAAAATTAACTGTATCATTATTGATGACGAACCGTCTTCACAAACTGTACTTAAGGCGTTTATTGCCGATGTTCATTTTTTGAAACTAATATGTATTTGCAATAATGCTCTTGAAGCAACTGAAGTCCTCAATAAAAGCAACAACATAAACCTTTTGTTTTTAGATATCAATATGCCTAAAATTTCCGGTCTCAATTTTTACAAATCTTTACAAAATCCTCCCGATGTTATTTTTACCACAGCCTATTCTGAATATGCCTTAGAAGGTTTTGAAGTAAATGCTATAGATTATTTACTTAAACCATTTTCGTTCGAACGCTTTTTCAAAGCAGTAAACAAGGTTTTAGATAAACAATCACAAGAAAACCAAACTCCTGAAGATGATTTTATTTTAATTAAATCAAACAAAGTATTACATAAAATTGCACCAAACGATATCTTTTTTGCCGAAGCTTTTGGCGATTATGTAAAAGTACATTTAGAGCATACTTATATTATGACCAATAGTACATTTACCAATATTTTAAAACTACTCCCAAAACAATTTGTGCGCACACATAAATCGTATGCTATAAATTTAAAAAAAATGAATAGTTTAGCAGGAAATCAAATTACGATTGGCGAAAAGATTGTTCCAATAGGGCAAACCTATAAAGCAGCCTTTTTAAAAACGTTTAATAAAACCCTATAATTATTAACTATGAAACGAAATTTTACTGACCTCGCATTAATTATTTTACGTATTGGCTTTTCAGGCTTATTACTAACCCATGGCATTCCAAAAATTGGAAAACTATTTGCTGATACTATAGAATTTCCAGACCCTATTGGATTAGGTGCAACATTATCTTTAATCTTGGTATTAATTGCTGAAGTTATTAGTCCTCTATTTATAATTATTGGTTATAAAACCAAACTCGCTACCATCCCAACCATTATAATGATGACAGTTGCTGCGTTTGTAGTACATTTAAGCGACCCTATTGGTACTAAGGAAAAAGCCTTATTATTCCTTATTGGTTTTGTTGCTATTTATTTGGCTGGTCCTGGGAAGTATTCGGTGGATAAACCATGAGAAAATCAACTAAAATATTACTTTCAATTCCATCACTTATAGTATTAAGCTATACGCTGACACTTTGGTTTCCTACAGAATTTCTTTGGTTAGCTCCAACAATGAAAGAGTATTATTTTTCAAGTTTTCACTATTCAAGGTTTGACAATAATTCAATTGGTGTTTTTGATAAAAACACTTTGGTCTTTTAAAAATTTAGAAAAATTAAAAAAATCTGAATGGACTTGGATATTGATACTTTTTAGCTCTATCTCAAGTTTGATATTTATTTGGAATAAGGTTGACGAGTTTGAAGTTCTAAATAAAAATACTAAACCTAGCAATAATCAAAATTAAGATATCATTATTGCCTAATCCAAAATCCTAACCATCAACTCCTTTAGCAAATCGCCTTGTGGTACAGCATTCGCACCAACACCTTTACTTTTTATATCAAACTCACGCAAGGTAGAGATTATGCTGCTCACTTTTTTCATTGGGTAGTGTTTTGCGGCTGTAGTATATTCACTTACAAAATAAGGATTGATTCTTAATGATGAAGCTACAGCTCTTGGTGATTTATCATTCAAGCCATGTAAATGGAGCAATTGTGAGAAAAAGTTAAATAATAATGCAACGGTTACTATCATAGGATTATCGCGAGGGTTATCGGCAAAATAATTAACAATTTGGTAAGCCTTTACAGCATTTTTTTCTCCTATGGCTTTGCGTAATTCAAAGTTGTTGTAATCTTTAGAAATGCCTATGTTTTCTTCAATAAGTTCTGGAGTAATCTGGCTGCCTTTAGAGATAATAAGTTGCAGTTTATCTAGTTCATTATTTATTCGGCTTAAATCTGTACCCAAAAATTCTACAAGCATTTGGGCTGCTTTAGGAGAAATGCTATACTCCTTTGGAGATAATACACGTCTTATCCAATCGGCTACTTGGTTTTCGTACAGCTTTTTACTTTCGTATACCACACCTATTTTTTTCAATATTTTATATAGAGCCTTACGTTTGTCCAGTTTTTTATATTTATAGTTAAGCACTAAAACAGTTGTAGGCTGTGGATTTTCGGCATAAGGAACTAGTTTTTCTATAGTTCGCGATAAGTCTTGCGCTTCTTTTACAATTACCACTTGTCGCTCAGCCATCATCGGATAGCGTTTGGCGTTAACAATAATATCATCAATGGTCACATCTCGACCATACAAAACCATTTGGTTAAAGCCTTTTTCGTCCTCGGCAAGAACATTGTTTTCAATAAAATCGGAAATCTTATCAATATAATAAGGCTCTTCACCCATTAAAAAGTAAATAGGTTTTATATTTCCGCTCTTTATATCAGTTACTAGTTGTTTAGCTTTTTCCAAAACCTAATAAATTAACAAATTACAAACATCAAATTCCAATTTTACGCGTTGTGATTTGGTATTTGAGTATTGTGGTTTAACTTTGGAAAATCTGAATTTAAATTCATGCAAGCACTTAATTTTCCAAAGTTTTCGTTTCGATTCAAAAATAAAGAAAATAAACCTTTTATTTTTGATGAAATACGCAAAAAATTTGTGGCTTTACAACCTGAAGAATGGGTGCGTCAACATTGTGTGCAATACTTGATTACAGAAAAGAATTATCCTAAATCATTAATTAATGTTGAAAAAGAAATAAAAATTAACGGTTTAAAAAAACGTTATGATATTGTGATTTTCAATCCTGATGGGAGTATGCTTCTTATTGTAGAATGCAAAGCACCAAAAATTACCATTAACCAAAATACGTTCGATCAAGTTGCACGTTATAATTTGGCGCTAAATGCTGCCTATTTAATGGTAACCAACGGATTAAATCATTATTATTGTACTATGGATTTGAAAGACCAACGGTATCAGTTTCTAGAGGATATTCCAGATTATAAATTGTGAAAATAGCCATCGTCATATTAAATTGGAATGGAAAAGCATTGTTAGAGCAATTCTTACCATCAGTAGTAAAATACTCAGAAGAAGCTGATATTTATGTCGCAGATAACGCTTCAACTGATGATTCAGTAGTTTATGTAAAACAAAACTTTACGCAAATAAAGATTATTCAGAATACAGAAAATGGTGGATACGCCAAAGGTTATAATGATGCCTTAAAAAATATTGATGCTGACATATTTTGTTTATTAAATAACGATGTAGAAGTTACAGAAACATGGATTTTTCCAATTATAAAGGCTTTTAAAAACGATACTAATACTGCTATTATTCAGCCAAAATTATTAGATTATAATTGTAGAAACTATTTTGAATATGCTGGAGCTTCAGGTGGTTTTATTGATAAGTTTGGGTATCCTTATTGCAGAGGACGTATTTTTAATACTGTTGAAAAAGATATTGGACAATACAATAATTCAAGTAAGATATCCTGGGCATCGGGGGCATGTTTGTTTATTAGAAAAGACGCTTTTAAGACCTTAAAAGGCTTTGATGAATCTTTTTTTGCACATATGGAAGAAATTGATTTGTGTTGGCGTGCACGAAATTTAGGTTTTAATGTTATTTATGTAGGAACCTCAACAATTTATCACGTTGGTGGTGCAACACTTAGCAATGTCAATCCTAAAAAAACTTTTTTTAACTTTAGAAATAGCCTATTTACCCTCGTTAAAAATGCACATGGTAATATCTTTTTTCTAGTTTTCATTAGACTCTTGTTAGACGGAATTGCTGGTGTAAAATTTATCACTGAATTTAAAGCAATTCACACATTAGCTATAATAAAGGCTCATTTTTCCTTTTACAAACATTTGCCAACACTTCTTAAAGAACGTAAAGTGCTCAATCAAAGATCAAAATATTATACAAAAACAAGTATTGTTTGGTCGTATTTCCTAGCAAATAAAAAATATTTTAATGGTTTATAAGTTCGTTAGTAAAAGTTTTGTTAATACTAGCAAAAATCAGTCTTTTTTATATATTTTTATCGCGTTCGTCAAATATAAATTAATTAATAAAACATCATGAATAAAATTTTAATGTTAAGCTTAACTACAATGTTGTTAGTAAGCTCATGTGTATCAAATAAGGAGTTTGCTGCACTTGAAGCCAAACAAAAAGAAACCCAAGATTTGTTAAATACTGCAACTGTTAAACTAAATGCATGCTTATCCGATGAAGCTGCTGCTGCTGCACGTGCTAAATCTCTTGAAGAACGAATTTCAGATCTCCGTAAATCTAACGACAATCTAATTCAAAGCAATAAAGATTTAACTATGCTAACTGCTAAAGGGGCAGATAACGTAGAAAAAACATTAGAAAGTATTAAGGAAAAAGATCTTAAAATAACTCGTTTACAGGATGCTATAAATAAAAAAGATAGTGTAACACTTGCCATTGTCACTAGCTTAAAAAGAGAAGTTGGAATAAACGATCCTGACATTGATATTAATGTTGAAAAAGGAGTTGTTTTTATCTCTTTATCGGATAAATTATTGTTTAAAAGTGGAAGTTATATTGTAACTACAAGAGCTAAAAATGTATTAGCTAAAGTTGCTAAAGTAGTGAACGGGAAACCAGATTTTGAATGTATGGTAGAAGGACATACTGATAATAAATCATATCAAAAAGGTGTTTTATTAGACAACTGGGATCTTAGTGTAAAACGCTCTACAGCAATTGTTAGAATTCTGGAAGAGTTAGATGTAAATCCACATCGTCTTATTGCTGCTGGAAGAAGTTTTTATGTTCCGTTAGTTGATAATGATACAGCTGAAAACAGAGCAAAAAATAGACGCACACGCATTGTTATTATGCCAAAAATTGATCAATTTTATGATATGGTTGAAAAAGAAATGAAAAATCTATCTACTGGGAATTAATCCCTCTATGTTTTAAAACCAAGCTCAACCTTTCAGTTGGGCTTTTTTTTATTCTAAAATATTTCCAAACTCCCCTTGCCTTCTCTTATAATTTCCGGCTCATCTCCAGAAAAATCAATAACTGTTGATGCTTCATTATCACCATAACCACCATCAATAACCAAATCCACTAAATTATTCCATTTTTCAAGTATGAGTTCTGGATCTGTAGTGTACTCTAAAATTTCATCTTCATCACGAATTGAGGTTGAAATAATAGGGTTTCCTAATTGCTTCACGATTTCTAAAGCAATATTATTATTTGGCACACGAATACCTACCGTTTTTTTCTTTTTAAAAACATTAGGTAAGGTCTTTGCACCTGGAAGAATAAATGTATAAGGCCCCGGAAGTGCGCGCTTTAAAACCTTGAATGTTGATGTGTCAATTTGTTTTACATAATCGCTTAAATTACTTAAATCATGACAGATAAACGATAAATTTGCTTTCTCAATCTTTACACCTTTTATCTTTGCAATTCGTTCTAAAGCTTTATTATTAGTAATGTCGCAACCTAAACCATATACTGTATCAGTAGGGTAAATTATTAAGCCTCCATTTTTTAAAACTCTAATAACTCTTTCTATTTCTCTTGGGTTTGGATTCTCTTTATATAATTTTATAAATTCAGCCATAATAGTTATCTTACCAAAACGTTATACAAAGAAACTAATAATTTTATTATGCCAAATCTAAAACCATTTATCTTTAATATTCTTATTTTATTTTTTGTTTTATCATGCACAACTAATAATTTAGAAGATAACCAAAATATTGAAGGAACAAATCCCCTTGAATATCTTGAAAATTTAGATGTCTCCTACGGTAATGATAGTGACCAAACGTTTGACATCTACCTTCCTCCCAACAGAACTATAGATACAAAAGTTATCATTCTTGTACATGGCGGAGGCTGGTCTGCTGGAGATAAAAGCGATATGATTGGTTTTAAAGATTTAATTTTTCAAAGCTTTAGTAATATTGCTGTTGTGAATATGAATTACCGTTTGGCAGACGAAAATAATAACCCTTATCCTATGCAAACGGATGATATTACCGAAGTTATATACCATTTAAAAGCCAATAAAAATAATTATGTTATTGATGATGATTTTGGATTTATAGGCACTAGTGCAGGTGCACATTTATCTTTATTATGGAGTTATGCTTCTGATACTAATAACAATGTTAAAATGGTTTGCAGTATTGTTGGCCCGACAAATTTTACTGATCCTGCGTATTTAAACAATACCAATCCAGAATTACAAGCACTTAT
>CAYQME010000051.1:0-17184 GCA_964418645.1 uncultured Flavobacteriaceae bacterium | reverse complement strand
TATTCGCTACTACCTTCGGCTAAATCGTTCCAAACCAAAACCATTGCAATACATCTCGCCAATCCAATTAATATCAATCCTACCATATACTCAGGGTAGTCTTGTAAAAATGTAATGGCTAAAAAAAACATTAATACAGGACCAATAATCCAGTTTAAAACCAATGATATGGACAATATCTTAACATTCTTAAAAACTTTTGGTAATAGAGCATAATTTACTTTAGCTAATGGTGGATACATCATCACAATAAGTCCAATGGCTATTGGAATATTGGTTGTGCCATTACTAAAAGAATCAATAGCTTTTGAAAATGATGGCACAAAATACCCTAAACTCACACCTATTGCCATTGCCATAAATATCCAAAGTGTTAAGTAACTATCTAGAAAGCTTAATTTCTTTTTAATTGTCATTATTTTTTATGGTTTAATCTGAGAAAAAATATATTTCATTTCAGTGGCTATCTGAGTGCTTCGCTCATTATATTTTTGAGCTTGTTCTGGTGTATTATCAAACGCTTTAGGATCATCATAAGTAATTGGTAGTCGTTTTTCCGCACCAGGAATATAAGGACAGTTTTCATCTGCTTGAGAACAGGTCATGATTGCTGCAAATTCAGATTTAGGATTGAAATCGTTATCATAGGTTTTTGAAAATCCAACGATTGACTCTTCATTTACACCGATTGTAATTCCGTATTTTGGGTTCACTCCTTCCGAATGTTTTTCGACTATAAAACCACTATTTTCTAATGTTTGCACAACCATAGGAAATAATACAGTTGCTTCTGTTCCTCCAGAATAACAGCTTACGTTTTTAATTTCATAATAATAAGCCATAGTTTGAGCCCAAACCTGAGCCAAATGACTTCTTCTGGAATTATGAGTACAGATAAAATTAAGATTTACAATCTGTTTATTATTAACTTTAGATTGAATATAATCTATTAAGGGTTGCAAAATTTGTTTGCGTTCAAAAGATAAACTCGTTGTATCTAATAAAGTAATTGCCGTTTTAATTTGATCTAAGAGCATTATTTTCATTTACTTAATTAACAACAACCGGAATCTGCTGAGCAACAAGCACTTGATTCTTGTAAATTGGAAAGTTTTACTTTTGGTCTTTCGGTTGGAACTGCACACTGTTCTCTTGCAAGACAATCTGTTTGTTTTGTAGTTAATAGGAAATTTGTTCCATCAAAATCCAATCCAAATTTACCAATAGTATCGCCTTGATATTCAACTTCAATATCTAAATTCTTTAGTTCTAGCACTTTTTCAGATAATTCTATAATATGTATCAATTTTTCAGGATGTAATCTATGATTGTAATCATCGGCTTGCCAAAGCTGAAAATTTACCACTTCTTCATTACGAACAGTACCTCCACAATCAATAAAATGTTTAGTAATTTTACCTACTTCGGTAACATGAAAATGTTTGGGTACTAAAGTGCCATCTGGTAATTGAAAACCGATGGTTTCTAATTGACTTAAATGATTTTTTATTTGAGAAAGTTTCATATTATGTATTTTAAAATTTTAACAACATTGCTCTTTACTTTGCAAATCCTGATCTAAAAACTGAGAGATAACAGCCTTCATTTTTGACCAATTCTCGGTATCAATACAATAACACACACTTGTGCCTTCAATATTTCCTTTTATTAATCCCAAACTTTTTAACTCTTTAAGATGTTGTGAAATGGTTGGTTGTGCCAATCCAATTTCATTAACCAAATCGCCACAAATACATGTATCTGTATTAAAAAGATGTTGTAATATTGCTACTCTTGCGGGATGCCCAAAGGCTTTTGCGACACTTGCTATTTGGTTTTGCAGGTCAGTAAATATTTCTGTTTTAGTTAAACCCATGTTATTATATCATTATATTGCAATATTACGATTAATATTATTTATAATCAAATAAATTTAAAATAATGTTTTTGTAAATCTTTAAGTTGGTTAATTATTATTTGGAGTGTTTAGAAAAAAAATTACTTCCCGATACAAAAATTCGCAAATATATTTCCCAAAAGATCATCACTGGTAATCTCTCCAGTAATTTCTCCAAAGTGATATAATGCTTGCCTAATGTCTATTGCTAACAAATCTCCTGATAAATTATCGTTTATTCCTTGCTGCACTTTTTGAATTTCTGCCAAAGCCTTTAGCAACGCATCATAATGCCGTGAATTAGTAATTATGGTTTCATTATTACGCAATGCGCCAGTATTAACAAATTCTAGTAATTTGGATTTTAAATCTTCTACTCCAATATTCTCTTTTGCAGAAAGTAATAGCAAATTTTTGTAATTAAACTGTTCGTTAATTAAATCCGTTTTTGCTTTATCAATTTTATTGGCGATGACAATTAAAGGTTTATCTGGATACCTTTTCTGAATACGTTGTATTTCAGTATTTATACTAGCTGCATTTGCTATGTTTACCAATGACGCATCTAATAAATACATTACGACTTGTGCTTGAGACGTTTTTTCGAAGGTTTTTTTAATTCCGATAGACTCCACAATATCTTGGGTTTCTCGTATCCCAGCAGTATCAATAAACCTAAAGCCTATACCACCTATATTTAATTCGTCCTCTATAGCATCTCTAGTAGTTCCAGCTACTTCGCTTACAATAGCTTTTTCTTCATTTAATAATGCATTTAATAACGTTGATTTTCCAACATTGGGCTCACCAATAATGGCAACAGGAATACCATTTTTTATGACATTTCCAACAGCAAACGAATCTATCAAATGTTTTAACACATTTATAATGCGATGAATTAAATCTTTAAACTGGTCTCGATTAGCAAACTCTACATCTTCTTCGGCAAAGTCTAATTCTAATTCAATTAGGGAAGCAAAATTTAAAAGTTCTTCTCTCAAAGCTTTAATTTCATTACTAAATCCACCACGCATTAGTTGTATAGCCACCTGGTGTGACGCTTCATTATCGCTTGAAATTAAATCGGCTACTGCTTCTGCTTGGCTTAAATCTAGTTTGCCGTTTAAAAAAGCGCGTAGGGTAAACTCGCCAGGATTAGCAACCCTACAACCATTTCTAAGAAATAGTTGAATAATCTCTTGTTGTATAAAACGGCTTCCATGACAGGATATTTCAACTACATTTTCGCCAGTATAAGATTGTGGGTCTTTAAAAATTGAAACTAGAACCTCATCTAATTCTTTACCCTCTTTAATAATATGGCCTAAATGAATGGTATGTGTTTTTTGCTGTGAAAGTTGCTTGCCGCTAATAGATTTAAATAAAGATTGACAAATAGTTATAGCATCCCTTCCAGAGATTCTAATAACTGCAATTGCTCCAACCCCAGAAGGTGTTGCTAAAGCTATAATGTTATCAGTATTTGTCATTCTCATTAATTTTAGGCAAAAATAGTGAAATTGCTGTTTGACCAATGCACATAACCTAAATTATAGCAACTCTTAACGGATTTAGGCTATAAAAAACTATAAATCCTATTATCTTTACAAAAAAAATTTAATTATAAACAGATGAAAAAGATACTTTTATTATTATTAATAGTAACACTAGTATATTCTTGTGCTAAAACCGAAGCTTTACCACCTGACACTTATGAGATAACAGTAACAGCTAAAGGTGTAATGAATGGATTACGCTCTTACATTAAAAACATCGATGAAAAACAAAATGAGACCATTTTGGATACAGCTATAGTAATGAATGAGGTATTTACCTTTACAGGAAATATTAATAATCCTGCCATTCGTGTCTTGACAATAAATGGTGTAAATGGAATACTTCCTTTTGTTTTAGAATCTGGTAAAATTTCTATAGAAATAGATAAAGACAATTTATCAAATTCAAAAATTATTGGATCATCTAACAATAATGATTATAACTTGTATAAAACCAATTATTTTGAAAGAGCTAATACAATTTCAAAAATAAAAGAACAAGTACAAATTGCAAGAAATAAAAATAATCTTACTTTATTCAATGAGTTAAGAAAAAAAAATAAGAGTCTTAAACTTGAATTAAACAATTATGCTTTTACGTTTATTGAAGAGCATCCTGATTCAGATATGTCCTTATTGCTGCTAGAGACTCAAATAATTGGCTATAATCAAGATATAGAAAAATTAAAAAGTAGTCTGAATTTATTGCTTAAGGTAATAAATAGAAGTGCTGCGAATAAATTAATAGGTAGAAAAATTGATGCTTTTATTAGTTTAAAAAGTGCTCAAGAAAATCTAAATATTGGAAAGGTAGCTCCTAACTTTTCTGCACCTTCACCAGAAGGCAAAATAATTGCTCTTAATAATATTAAAGGAAAGGCTACCATTATTGATTTCTGGGCGTCGTGGTGTAAACCTTGTCGAAGAGAAAATCCAAATGTAGTTAGAGTTTATGAAAAGTATCATGATAAAGGACTAGAAATTATTAGTGTTTCCTTAGATAAAAATGGACAAAAAGAAAGGTGGCTAAAAGCCATAAAAGATGATAACATGAATTGGCACCATGTATCCAACTTAAAATTTTGGAATGAGCCTGTTGCTCGTTTATACAATATAAACTCCATTCCTGCTACATTTATACTTGATAAAGATGGTGTAATCGTTGCTAAAAAACTTAGAGGTGATGCCCTTGAACAAAAAATAGCTGAGTTATTAGACTAGTAAAAAATCCTTCTAAAACAGAAGGTTTTTATATTTTCCCAGTTTTCCGCATTACATAGAGTATTACAATAGGTATCGCAAGAAGTATAACCATTAATATATTTTCTGAAAACAACCAAGGCGCTAATACAAGTGTAATAAAATAACCACCCACAGCTCCTCCAAAATGTGCATCGTGTCCAATATTACCAACACTTTTTTTCATGCCATAAATAGAATATAACAAATAGCCAATACCAAATATATAAGCAGGAATTGGGATTGGAATAAAAAACATATACAAACTCATACTAGGATTTAACAAAATGGCAGCATACAAAATTCCTGTAACCGCACCACTAGCCCCAACAGCACTATAATAGTATTGATTCTTATGAAAGTAAAGTGACAATAAATTACCTAATAATAGGCTGCCAAAATAAACAATAAGAAAATTAATCTCTCCTAAATGCGCTATTACTGGATTTGCAAAAAAATAAAGTGTTAACATGTTAAACAACAAATGCTGCGTATCAACATGCAAAAACCCAGAACTTATCATTCGTATTTGTTCTCCACGTTTAACACCTCCAATATTAAACTTGTATTTTTCAAAAAATGAAAAATCATTAAACCCTTTTAAAGAGACTATAACGTTTGCCGCTATAATTATAATTGTAATAAAACTTAAATTGCCCATAAAGTGTAAACGTTAAAACCAAATATACTATATATTTGTTCTTCTTAATTTTAAAATTAATTTATGCAATTTATAGCTTACATTTTAATTTATCCTTTTTTGTGGCTTATTTCTATACTTCCTTTTAGGGTATTTTATATGTTTTCTGATCTTGTTTATGTAATCGTTTATTATATAATTGGTTATAGAAAAAAAGTAGTGACTGAAAATTTAAGATTAGTATTTCCTAATAAATCAAATAAAGAAATATCTGTTATTAGAAAAAAGTTCTATAAGCATATGTGTGATATGTTTTTAGAAATGATAAAGTCCATTACAATTTCTGAAACACAACTAAACAAACATTTTATAATTAAAAACCCTGAGGAACTTAAGCGATTGGAGCAGTTAAACAAAAGTGTTATTGTAATGTATGGGCATTACGCTAGTTATGAATGGTCTGTCGTGGTTGTAAATAATATAAATTTTAAAGGCTTTGGTGTTTACAAACGAATTAAAAATAAATATTTTGATAAACTTGTAAGAGGGATTCGCTCAAAATACAATACCACACTTATCCATTCTAAAGAGGCTATTTCAAGAATAGTTAAAAATGAATCTAAAGGAATAAAGTCTATGATTGCCTTTTTAAGCGACCAATCTCCAAGTCAATCCAAAAAAACCTATCGTAAAACTTTTATGAATGTAGAAGTGCCTTGTTTTACAGGTGCTGAAATGTTAGCCAAAAAACTAGATCTATCCGTTACATATTTAAAAATAAATAAGGTAAAACGAGGGTATTATGAAGCTGAATTAATAACAATTACTGATGATGCTAAAAACAAAAAAAGACATGAAATTACTAATCAGTTTATTAAAGCATTAGAAGAACAAATCTATGAAGCTCCAGAGTATTATTTATGGACACATAAACGCTGGAAGCATAGAAATAAAAAGCAAACTAAAGCTTAAACCAGTTTTTAACTCTTTTGTTTCTCGTCTTTGCTTCGAACGATTTATGAATAAATTCGTTGCTTACCTTATTATAATTATAATCTTTAGACCATTCCTCATGGTTTTTGGCTAAAGCTTCAATACTCTCACAAACAAATGCAACTTCGTTATCTGTAGTGGTTGGATGTATAGACATCCGAATCCAACCCGGTTTTCGTATTAAATCACCTAAAGTAATTTCATTAACCAACTTGTTAGACGTTTCATGATCTACATGCAATAAAAAATGACCATAAGTCCCTGCACAACTACAACCTCCTCTTGTTTGTATTCCAAACTTATCATTCAATAACTTCACCCCTAGATTAAAATGTAAATCATCAATATAAAATGAGATTACTCCAAGCCGGTCTTTATGCTTTGGTGCTAAAATGTGAATATTTTCAACATCTCCAAGTAAATTAAACATATATTCCAAAATTTCGTGCTCGCGCTCTAACATTTTAGAAACACTCATTTGTTCTTTTAATTGAATTGAAAGTGCAGTTCGTATCGTTTGTAAAAATCCTGGGGTACCGCCATCTTCTCTATCTTCAATATTATCAATATATTTATGCTCTCCCCAAGGATTAGTCCAACTTACAGTACCTCCTCCAGGGCAGTCAGGAATCATATTATGATAAAGTTTCTTATTAAATAACAAAACCCCTGAAGTTCCTGGACCACCAAGAAATTTATGAGGTGAAAAGAAAATAGCATCTAATGACGCATTTTCATCTTTAGGATGCATATCAATATCAATATATGGTGCAGCACATGCAAAATCTACAAAACACACACCATCATAAGTATGCATTAATTTAGCTATATCGTGATATGGTGTTTGTATTCCTGTAACATTAGAGCCTCCAGTAATAGATGCTATTTTAAATGTATAATCTTTGTATTCTTCTAATAAAACCTTAAGCTTTTCAATACTAAATAAACCATCATCTCCTGGCGGAATAATTTCAACTTTCGCCATCGTTTCTAACCAAGAGGTTTGATTAGAATGATGTTCCATGTGTGTAATAAATACTACAGGCTTTATCTCATCAGGAATATTAGCATATTGCTGTATATTCTCTGGAACTTTTAATCCCAAAATTCGTTGGAACTTATTAACAACACTTGTCATGCCACTTCCCGAAACAATCAAGATATCATCCTTATTACTATTTACATGCGTTTTTATAATGTCCTTAGCTTTATGATAAGCCATTGTCATTGCTGTTCCAGATTCTGTTGTTTCAGTATGTGTATTGGCTACATAAGGCCCAAATTCATTAAGTATTTTTTCTTCAATAGGACGGTATAATCGCCCTGAAGCCGTCCAATCTGTATATACAATTTTTTGTACACCATAAGGCGATTCAAATTCTAAATCAATACCAACAATATTTTCCCTAAAACGTTTAAAGTATTGCTCTAAAGCTGATGCTTTTTTTATCTTTGGTGTTGTTGAAATCATATGATATAATATTGAATGGCAAAAGTACTAAATATTAGCTATTTCTTTAATTTCAGCCATGATTTTTAATGCCAAATTATTTGCTTTATCTTGTGCTTTTGCTTCTGTATAAACCCGTATAATAGGCTCTGTATTACTCTTACGCAAATGCACCCAACTATCTTCAAAATCAATCTTTACACCATCTATAGTTGTAATGTTTTCACTTACATAACGTGACTCTATCTCTTTTAAAATAGCATCTACATCTAAGCTTGGTATGAGCTTAATTTTATTTTTACTCATAAAATAACTTGGGTAACTTTTCTGTAAGGCACTTACTTTCATATTTTTTTCGGCCAATAAGCTTAAAAATAAAGCGACTCCAACCAAAGAGTCTCGTCCATAATGTAATTCTGGATAAATGATTCCTCCATTGCCTTCACCACCAATAATGGCATTGTTTTCTTTCATTAGTTCCACTACATTCACCTCGCCTACAGCACTTGCATCGTAATTTTGTCCATACTTTTCAGTAATGTCTCGTAGCGCTCTCGTGGAACTCATATTACTTACTGTATTTCCAGGAGTCCTGCTCAAAACATAATCAGCACAAGCAACTAAAGTATATTCTTCTCCAAACATTTCACCGTTTTCGCACATAAATGCTAAACGGTCTACATCAGGATCTACAACAATACCAAAATCGGCATGCTCTTTAACTACTAATGCTGACAAATCTGTGAGATGTTCTTTTAGAGGCTCTGGATTATGAGGAAATTGTCCGTTAGGTTCACAGTATAACTTTACTGCATGCACACCTAACCGCTCTAATAATGAAGGAATAGCAATCCCTCCTGTTGAATTTACACCATCCACTACTACTCTAAAATTTTGCTTTGCAATTGCTTCTTTATTAATCAAAGGCAACTTTAAGACCTCATCAATATGCAAATCTATGTATGCTTGGTTTTTTGTTATTTTTCCCAAATCATCAACTTTGGAAAACAGCATAGCATCAGACTCGGCAATCTCTAAAATTTTAGCGCCTTCTACAGCATCTAAGAATTCTCCTCTAGCGTTTAATAATTTTAAAGCATTCCATTGTTTTGGGTTATGGCTTGCTGTTAAAATAATACCACCATCGGCATGCTCCATAGGTACAGCAACTTCAACCGTTGGTGTTGTAGATAAGCCTAAATCTATAACATGAATACCTAGTCCAACTAATGTGTTCATGACTAGATTTTGAATCATTTCTCCAGATATTCTTGCATCACGACCAACAACAACGTTATAATGTTCCTTATTCCGTTTTTGTTTAATCCAAACACCATAAGCCGATGCAAATTTAACGGCATCAATGGGCGTTAGGTTTTCACCAACAGTCCCTCCAATAGTTCCTCTAATTCCAGAAATTGATTTTATGAGTGTCATAAACTACTTTTTGTTTGAACAAATATAAGATATCATACGCATATTCTTCATTTTGAATTTGTAAATTACACCAATGAATTTTTTAGCTCACATCTATCTTTCTGGAAACAATAAAAAGGTTACAATTGGTAATTTTATTGCTGATGGGATTAAAGGAAAAGATTACAAAAAATACCCAAAGGAAATTCAAATAGGTATCCTGCTTCATCGTGAAATTGACACATTTACCGATGCACACAAAACGGTTAGAAAAAGCACCAAACGCCTTCATAAAAAGTACAGTCATTACTCTGGTGTAATAGTAGATATTTTATACGATCATTTTTTAGCAAAAAATTGGAATTCCTATAGCAATGTCCCTTTAGATTCATATGTTGAAGAATTTTACGACACCTTAAAAGGTAATTTTGATATTTTGCCCACTCGCATTCAGAAAATAATGCCATATATGACTGTAAACAATTGGCTATTAAGTTACGCATCTATCGAAGGCATTGCAAAGGTTTTAACAGGTATGAATCGCAGAACTCAAAATAGGTCGCAAATGAATTTAGCAATACATGAACTCGAAACATTTTATAAAGAATTTGAAAGTGAATTTACCTCCTTTTTCGATGAGCTTATTGTATTTGCAAATGACAAACTAAAACTATTATCTTCACAATAAATAATTAACCAATAAAATGAAAAAAATAATTGTATTTGCTTTACTCCTTGTAAGCATCATTTCTTGTAAAAAATCATTCACAAAACCAATAGTTGACGAATTAAAAAGAGGCCTAATTACAGACCATGCGATGGTAGTTTCCGCACGTGTTGAAGCTTCAAAAATAGGCACTGATATATTAAAAAAAGGGGGCAATGCCTTTGACGCTATGGCTGCAACACAATTAGCACTAGCTGTTGCCTATCCTTATGCTGGTAACATTGGTGGTGGTGGGTTTATGGTGTATAGAAAAGCCAATGGCGATATTGGTTCTCTAGATTTTAGAGAAAAAGCACCTTTAGCTGCTACAAAGGATATGTATTTAGATTCTCTAGGCAATGTCATTCCAGAAAAAAGTACTTTGGGAGTAATGGCCGTTGGTATTCCTGGGTCGATAGCTGGAGTATTTGCTGTTCATGAAAAATTAGGAAGTTTACCTATTGAAGACATCATTAAACCAGCCATTGAACTCGCAAAAAAAGGTGTTGTAATTACAGAAAAACAAGAAAAAAAGTTTAAAAACTATCAAGAATCGTTTAGAAAAGTAAACAGAGATTCTATTTTGTTTGAAAAGGATTGGAAAGCAAACGATACCATTAAATATAATGCCCTAGCTGAAACGCTTACAAGAATCATGACCAATGGGAGGGACGAATTTTATAAAGGTGAAACGGCGAAACGTTTGGTAAGTTTTATACAACAAAATGGAGGAATAATTACTGAAGAAGATCTAGCAAAATACGATGTCAGTTGGCGAACTCCTATAACTTTTGAGTATGACGATTTAGAGATTATTTCTATGTCGCCACCATCAAGTGGTGGTATCTGTCTGGCACAAATTATGGAAATGATTGAACCTTACGATTTAGATCAATTTGGTCATAACTCAGTAAAATCTATTCAAGTCATTACCGAAGCTGAACGACGTGCCTATGCTGATAGAAGTTATTATTTGGGCGATCCAGGTTTTGTAACCATTCCTGGTGAAACACTTATTAGCGACACCTACTTAAAAGGCAGGATGGCTTCGTTTTCATTTGATAAAGCTACGCTTTCTTCTGATGTCACTCATGGCAAAGTTCAAGTAGTTGAAAGTAATGAAACCACACATTATTCCATTATAGACCAGTTTGGAAATTCGGTTTCAGTAACCACAACTCTAAATGGTGGTTATGGTTCTAAATTGTATTGTTCTGACTTGGGCTTCTTTTTAAATAATGAAATGGATGATTTTAGTAGTAAACCAGGAGTTCCAAATATGTTTGGTTTAATTGGTGCTGAAGCGAATAGTATTGCTCCTGAAAAGCGTATGCTAAGTTCCATGACACCTACCATTGTTGAAAAAGACGGTAAATTACTAATGAGTGTTGGTACTCCAGGAGGCTCCACAATAATCACTTCAGTAATGCAAACCATTTTAAATGTTCATGAATATAGCATGACCATGCAACAAGCAGTTAACGCGCCAAGGTTTCACCACCAATGGTTACCAGATGTAGTGCTGTTTGAACCAAATTCATTTCCAAAAGAAATTATAGAGCAATTACAAAACCTAGGCTATGAAACCAATGAAGAACGTGCTCCTGTAATTGGAAAAGTGGACGGTATCTTAGTGTTAGAAAACGGAAAACTAGAAGGTGGTGCCGATAGACGTGGCGACGATGCTGCGACAGGATATTAAATTTAACAAGTTATGTCTTTTGTTGAACAACTTTCAAATACTCTTAGTATAAACTCTGATATAGAGAATGCATCCTATATGACGGATTATATGAGAGGTAAATTTCAATATTTTGGAGTTAAAACAGCCCTAAGACGTCAATTGCTAAACAAAGTTGTGATTGAAAATAAAGAAGAAGTTACAAAAAACAGTCGTGAGATAACACTTGAATTATATAAGCTTCCACAAAGAGAACTCCATATGTGTGCAACCGAAATTTTTGAAAAACAACTACGTAAAAAATACAGTAAAGACGATATCCAGATTATTGAAAAATTAATCACCACAAACTCGTGGTGGGATACTGTAGATTTTATAGCTAAACAAATATTGGGCAAGTATTTATTAATGTATCCTGAAGATATTCCAAATACAGTTTCGACCTTTTCAAAATCTCAAAATATGTGGCTTAATAGAAGTGCTATTTTATTTCAATTAGGTTATAAAAGCAATACAAACCAAGATTTGCTGTTTAAATAGTGTACAATTCATAAAGAGTCAAACGAGTTTTTTATACAAAAAGCAATAGGTTGGGCACTTAGAGAATATAGTAAAACGAACTCTAAATCTGTTTTAAATTTCGTAAATTCAACACCTCTAAAGCCTTTAAGTCAAAGAGAAGCCATTCGGAATATTATTTAAGAGCAACCTGATGAAAACTAAAAAAATATTAAAAATTACAGCAGGGGTTATACTATTTATAACGCTTCCTAGTTTGTTACTGTTCGGCTTTCTTTACTTTAAATATAATGATGATATTCCCCATGGAAATGAAGGTGAAAAAGCAGAACTTCTAGCTGTAAAGATGTTAGATGCATTAAACTTTGATGCTTTTGAAAAAACCAATTATATAGAATGGACATTTAAAAACAAACACCATTACCAATGGAAAAAAGATAAAAAAATATGCACAGTTTTCTGGAAAGATTACAAAGTGGTTTTACACCTAAATGATACTAAAAACAGTAAAGCCTATATACATAGTTTTACTGCCAAAGATGATATTGAAAAAGAATTGATAGCAAAAGCAATAGATTACTTTAATAACGATTCGTTTTGGCTGGTTGCTCCTTACAAGGTTTTTGACGAAGGTACTGAACGCCGTTTGGTAACGCTTGAAAATGGTGACGAAGCCTTATTAGTTACTTATACATCTGGTGGCTCTACACCTGGCGATTCATATTTATGGGAATTTAACGATCAAGGAAAGCCGAAAAGTTTTAAAATGTGGACCTCTATTTTACCTTTAAAAGGCGTTGAAGCCTCTTGGAGCGATTGGATTATTACCGAAAGTGGCGCACAACTCCCAACATTTCACAGGTTATTATTTTTTGGACTTGAAATGGGAGATGTTAAAGGAAGAGAATAAATTCCATTAATAAAAGCCCTACTATGAAAGTGTTAAGCATCGAAGATAAAAAAAGACTAAAGGAAGCTATTGAATTACAAAAAAAAATTATGATAAAGAATCTCTTTCAATTTTATGGGATTTAGAAAAAAAGAATCCTGATAACACAAAAGTTTTAGGTTTTTTAGGACTGATGTTAACGAAAATAAAAAAACGTAAAGAGGCAATTCTATATTTTAAAAAAGCAATAGATTCAAATCAGAAAAATGAATTGTTACATTTATCACTTTATACCTGTTATGCTCAAATAGAAGAATTATTAGAAGACTTAATAAAGGGTTTTGGCACAACGTATAAGAATAAAATTATTTTTTTTGCACAAAAGAATAATATTAATATTCCTAAAGAATTGAAAGTTATTTAATACTCTTTGATTACCTTCTCATTTAAAAATCACTTTTTAACGCCAGAAAATTGTTGACTTTTAGATTTAAACAACACGTTAAATGTTGTTAAGCTCCCATAGATTCTAGTAATATATTGTTGCAAATCAATTTTGTCTTGCTCATCTAAATTACTTGAGTTTATTTTTTGCTCCATAACCCGAAGCCTATCTCTCACCATCACTATTTTATGAAAAAACGTATCTATTGGAATCTCTTTATTCTGCAAATTAGAATCCTCTGGCTCTAAAACTAGAGTACCACCTTTCCATTTATCTGCAATGGGTACAATCTCACTAGCATCACTCCATTTTTTAAGGATGTGTGCGAGGCTACTTTCTACTTCATAAAAGCTAACGGTATCAATATCATCTGTTGTCCCTTCAATAACTTCAAACTCTGAGTCCAAATCTATAGTTTCTAATCCGCTGTCTATAAATGTTACCCAATAATGTTTAGAAGTCACATTGGTAACTACGCCTTTTCCGTATTCTGAATGATCAATTCTTGAGCCGATTCCTAGTAATTTCATGATATTAATAATTATGTTATACATAGCAATAATAATAAATCCAAATCAAATCGGCTTCAAAAAGACAAGCAAAAATTGTACTTTTGCAACTTTGCCATTCTATGACCAAATTTGAAGACCATATTGAAGTTCAAGGAGCCAGAGTTCACAACTTAAAAAACATTGATGTTACCATCCCTAGAGAAAAACTGGTGGTCATTACTGGACTTTCTGGAAGTGGTAAATCGTCTCTAGCTTTTGATACTATTTATGCCGAAGGACAACGTCGCTACATTGAAACATTTTCAGCCTATGCTAGACAGTTTTTAGGTGGTTTAGAACGTCCTGACGTCGATAAAATTGATGGCCTTTCTCCTGTAATTGCCATAGAGCAAAAGACAACGAGTAAATCACCACGTTCAACCGTTGGAACCATCACAGAGATTTACGATTTTTTACGCCTCTTTTTTGCGCGTGCTAGTGATGCTTATAGCTATAACACGGGTAAAAAAATGGTGAGTTATACCGATGAACAAATTAAAACACTCATCATTAAAAGTTTTAATGGAAAGCGTATTAACATCCTCTCTCCTGTAGTGCGCTCCAGAAAAGGTCATTACCGAGAATTGTTTGAACAAATTGCGAAACAAGGCTTTGTAAAGGTACGAACCGATGGCGACATAAAAGACCTTGTAAAAGGCATGAAACTGGATCGTTATAAAACCCACGATGTTGAAATTGTAATTGACAGATTAAAAATTGATGACACAGTTGATAATGATAAGCGCCTTACCGAAAGTATTAATACTGCTATGTATCATGGCGATAATGTATTGATGATTATTGATAATGACACTAATGAAGTTCGCTATTTTAGTCGAAATCTCATGTGTCCAACCTCAGGTATTTCGTATCCAAATCCTGAACCTAATAACTTTTCTTTTAACTCACCTAAAGGCGCTTGCTCAAAATGTAACGGTATTGGCACTTTATACGAAGTCAATATCACTAAGATTATTCCTGATACATCATTATCTATACAAAATGGAGGGCTTGCACCTCAAGGATCCCAAAAAAATAGTTGGATTTTTAAACAATTGGAACTCATTGCACAACGTTTTGATTTTGATTTGAGCGACCCTATTAAAAAAATCCCAAAAAACGCATTAGAGATGATTCTTTACGGTGGTAACGATAAGTTTACCGTAAATAGCAAAACACTTGGAGTCACAAGAAATTACAGTATCGATTTTGAAGGAATTGCAAATTTTATTGAAAGCCAGTATAAAAATGCTGAGTCCACATCCATAAAACGTTGGGCTAAAGCATACATGGATAAAGTAACATGCTCAAAATGCAATGGCTCTCGCTTAAAAAAGGAATCGCTTTATTTTAAAGTTAATGGTAAAAATATTTCAGAATTGGCACAATTAGATATTATTGATCTTGCTCTTTGGTTTAACGATTTAAAAAATCATATAACCGAAAAGCAACTCAAGATTGCTTCCGAGATCATTAAAGAAATTAAAAATAGAATTCAGTTTTTACTTGATGTTGGTTTAGATTATTTGTCGTTAGACAGAAGTTCAAAATCGCTTTCAGGTGGCGAAGCGCAACGCATTCGGTTAGCTACACAAATTGGATCACAACTGGTTGGTGTGCTTTATATTTTAGACGAACCAAGTATAGGATTACATCAGCGCGATAATGCAAAACTTATAAATTCGTTGACCGCACTTCGAGATATAGGAAATTCAGTAATTGTTGTTGAACACGACAAGGAAATGATTGAGCATGCAGACCATGTGATTGATATTGGTCCCAAAGCAGGAAAACATGGTGGAGAAATTATTAGTGAAGGTACGCCTTATGAACTAAAAGAGCATCACACTTTAACTGCCGATTATTTAAATGGCACAAAACATATTGAAGTACCCAAGGAACGCCGAAAAGGAAATGGTAAAAAGATAGTGCTCAGAAATTGTACAGGTAACAATTTAAAAAATGTAACAGTTACATTTCCGCTAGGAAAAATGATTGGCGTTACAGGTGTTTCAGGTAGTGGAAAGTCAACACTCATTAATGAAACCCTCTATCCTATTCTTAACAATTACTATTTTAACGGTGTGAAAACACCAATGCCTTATAAAAAAATTGAGGGTTTAAAGCACATAGATAAGGTTATTGACATAAATCAATCTCCTATTGGGAGAACTCCAAGAAGTAATCCAGCCACTTATACAGGATTATTTAGTGAAGTAAGAAGTTTGTATGCTAAAATTCCTGAAGCGATGATAAGAGGCTATAAACCTGGTCGTTTTAGTTTTAATGTTGCTGGCGGGCGTTGTGAAACCTGTAAAGGTGGAGGCTTACGTGTTATTGAAATGAACTTTTTACCAGATGTTTATGTAGAATGTGAAACTTGCCAAGGCAAACGATTTAACAGAGAAACTTTAGAAATACGTTACAAAGGAAAATCGATTAGCGATGTTTTAAACATGACCATTAATGACGCCGTTCCATTTTTTGAGCATATTCCTAAAATATACCGTAAACTAAAAACCATACAGGATGTTGGTTTAGGTTATATTTCGCTAGGGCAACAAAGCACAACGCTCTCAGGTGGAGAAGCACAACGTATAAAACTCGCTACAGAATTATCTAAAAAAGATACTGGTAACACTTTCTATATTTTAGATGAACCCACTACAGGGTTACATTTTGAAGACATAAGAGTACTGATGCTAGTACTTAACAAATTAGTAAACAAAGGCAATACCGTTTTAATTATTGAACATAATTTAGATGTCATTAAAATGGTGGATTACATTATTGATATAGGTTATGAAGGCGGAAAAGGTGGTGGAGAAATTATAGTAAAAGGCACTCCAGAAGAAGTGACAAAACACAAAAAAAGTTACACAGCACAATTCTTAAAAAAAGAACTAAATTAGCCTGTTATAAAAAAACGAATTTATGAGTAAACATCAACACCCTAAAGGATGGAATGAAAAGAAAACAAACGACTCTTGGGCAATCTTTAAGATTATGGGAGAGTTTGTTAATGGTTTTGAAAAAATGAGCCGTATTGGCCCTAGTGTATCTATATTCGGGTCAGCCAGAACTAAACCAGATGATAAGTATTATTTGTTAGCAGAACGTATTTCAAAACGCATCGTTGAGGCCGGTTATGGTGTAATCACAGGAGGTGGACCAGGAATTATGGAAGCTGGTAATAAAGGTG
>CAYQME010000050.1:0-17733 GCA_964418645.1 uncultured Flavobacteriaceae bacterium | reverse complement strand
TTCAACTAAATTATAGTGGATTGTCCTAAATGTATGTTTGTAAAGTTAAGGTTGCTATCATTTGGGTTGTTTATAACGTCTTCAATAAAATCACCCACTTTTGTGGTGGTAATATGATCGTATTTTGTGTTTAAATCAGGTGTTGTTACATGTAGTTTTAACGACTTTTCTACAGCGGTTCTAATTAAATCGGCTTCATCAACCAAAGCAAAATGATCTAATAACATAGCAGCAGATAATATGGTTGCTATTGGGTTGGCGATGCCTTTGCCTTTGGCTTGCGGAAATGAGCCATGAATCGGCTCGAACATCGCGTATTTATCTCCAACAGATGCCGAAGCTAATAAACCAATAGAGCCTCCAATAACACTAGCTTCGTCACTTATAATATCACCAAACATGTTTTCGGTAAGAATCACATCAAACTGTTTAGGATTCAATATCATTTGCATGGCAGCATTATCAACAAACAAGAAATCTAATGTTACTTTAGGATATTGTGTTGCCATTTCGGTAACCACTTTACGCCATAATCTAGAGCTTTCTAAAACATTAGCTTTATCAACTAATGTTACTTTGTTATGTCTAGTTTCAGCCGCTTTAAATGCTAAATGCGCGATGCGTTCAATTTCATGTTTAGAATATTCACATAGGTCTGAAGCCGTATTGCCATCAGCACTTATGCTTTTTTCTCCAAAATAAATACCTCCTGTGAGTTCACGATAAATACTAATGTCTGTGCCTTCGATAATTTTCATCTTCAAGGGCGATTTACTTAGCAGTGTTTCATAAGTTTTAACAGGACGTATATTTGCAAATAAACCTAATTCTTTACGCAGTTTTAAAAGCCCTTGTTCTGGACGGACTTTGGCTGATGGATCGTTATCATATTTTGGATCTCCAATGGCTCCAAATAAGATAGCATCATTAGTTTTACACACTTTAAGTGTGCTTTCAGGAAGCGGGTCTTGGTGCTCATCAATAGCAATAGCACCAACAGGAGCGTAGGTAAAATTAAAAGTGTGGTTAAACTCAACAGCAATTGCATTCAATACTTTTACAGCTTGCTCTGTGACTTCCGGACCTATACCATCACCTGGTAAAACAGCAATGTTTAATTTCATCTTGTTTATATTTATTTTTTTGGTAGTCTAAATTGTGTCATTCCGAGTGAAACGAAAAATATATTACTAAAATTAAAACATCATTTTATTAATAAGATGAGATTCTTCACTACGTTCAGAATGACAACACAAAATAACCTCTAGGTAACCACCTCATTTTTTTTCTTTTCTTTTTGTCATTGCGAAGAAAATTTCCAATTTTCTGTGGCAATCTTTTATTTTGAAATTCAATTTAAAAGATTACTTCGTCGTTTCACTTCTCGTAATGACGTTTCATTTTTAATATTGTTTTTGAGCTTCAAAAGCTTCAATAGTTTCTTTTTCACTTAATAAATAGTCAATATCGTCATAGCCATTTATTAGGCATGTTTTTTTATAAGCATCAATTTCAAATTGTTCTGATAATTCGGTATTGTTTACTGAAATAATTTGCGCTTCTAGATTTACTTTAATTTGCGTTTCAGGATGCGTTTCAATGGCATTAAATAACTGACTCAAAAACGCTTTAGATACTTGTATAGGAAGCAGTCCATTATTTAACGCATTTTCTTTAAAAATATCAGCGAAAAAACTGGATACAATTACCTTAAAACCATAACCAGACAAAGCCCAAGCGGCATGTTCACGACTAGAGCCACAACCAAAATTATCGCCTGCAACTAAAATACTTCCAGAATATATAGGATTGTTTAATGAGAAATTAGCATTCGCATTTCCATGCTCATCAACCCGCCAATCTCTAAATACGTTATCGCCAAATCCTTGTTTGTCTGTAGCTTTTAAAAAGCGAGCAGGAATAATTTGATCGGTATCTATATTCTCAATAGGTAAAGGAATGGCTCTTGATGTTAATGTTGTAAATTTTTCCATTTAATTATGCAAGCTCTAATTGTTCTACTGTTACATCTATTATTTTACCTGCTATAGCTGTGGCGGCGGCTACCAAAGGGCTTGCTAAAATGGTTCTAGAACCTTGCCCTTGGCGTCCTTCAAAGTTTCTATTGGAGGTTGATACACAATAGTCACCTTGCGGAATCTTATCATCGTTCATTGCCAAACACGCCGAACACCCTGGTTGACGTAATTCAAATCCAGCGGCATCAAAAATGGTTTTTAATCCTTCTTCAATAATTTGTGCTTCTACCTGTTTGCTTCCAGGAACTAGCCAAGCAGTAACGTTTTGTGCTTTTTGTTTGCCTTTAATATAATTGGCAGCCACTCTAAAATCTTCAATTCTGGAATTGGTACAGCTTCCTATAAACACATAATTAATGGGTTTGTTAATTAACGATTCACCAGCTTTAAAATTCATGTACTCCAATGATTTTTTAAAGGACGCATTATCATCATTAGGAATGTTTTCAGAAATTTTGATTCCCATTCCAGGATTGGTACCATAGGTTACCATAGGTTCAATATCTTCGGCATCAAAAGTATATTCCTTATCAAATACAGCATCAGCATCAGTTGGAAGTGTTCTCCAATAAGTAACTTTTTTATCAAAAGCTTCTCCTTGTGGTGCAAACTCTTTTCCTTTTACATAAGCAAAAGTGGTTTCATCTGGTGCAATCATACCACCACGTGCTCCCATTTCAATACTCATATTACAAACGGTCATGCGTCCTTCCATGGACATATTTTTAAAGACATCTCCAGTATATTCGCAGAAATATCCAGTACCTGCATTAGTACCTAGTTTTGAAATAATATATAGAATGACATCTTTAGGAAGTACTCCTTTTTTTAAGGAGCCATTTACGGTAACACGTAAACTTTTAGGTTTAGTTAGTAATAAACATTGACTAGCAAAAACTTGAGCAACCTGACTTGTACCAATACCAAAAGCTATAGCTCCAAAAGCACCATGAGTTGAAGTGTGACTGTCCCCACAAACCATAGTCATTCCTGGTTGCGTGATACCAAGTTCAGGTGCCATAACATGAACAATACCGTTGTATTTGTGTCCTAATTGGTAAAGGGTAATATTATTTTTTTTACAATTTTCAGAAAGTTGTTCTAGTTGATGTCTAGAAAGTTTATCTGCAATTGGTAAATGTTGGTTAATCGTTGGAGTGTTATGATCGGCAGTAGCAACAATTTGATTGGGTCTAAAAACAGGAATGCCACGATTTTCTAACTCATTAAAAGCTTGCGGACTTGTAACTTCGTGTATTAAATGTTTATCTATATATAAAACTTGTGGTCCATCTGTAACAGTATCGACCACATGAGCATCCCAAACTTTATCAAATAAGGTTTTTCCCATTATGCAGATGCGATTTGGTTATAGACTTTACTAGTTTCAATAATTTGATGAATATCGGTATCATTTATTTCTTTCTTTTTATCGGCAAAATTTAAAAAGTTAATATAAACTTCGTCCAATTGAAGCTTAGTTAATTCATAACCTACATTTTTTGCTCTGTATGCTAATGCTGCACGTCCACTTCTTGCTGTAAGCACAATAGCCGATTCGGTAACACCAACATCTTTTGGATTTATAATCTCGTAAGTTTCACGATGTTTAATTACACCATCTTGATGTATTCCAGAACTGTGTGCAAATGCATTAGCACCAACAATAGCTTTGTTGGGTTGGGTGTATATTCCCATATGGTCAGACACTAACTGACTGATGCCATAAAGCATAGACGTTTCAATATTTGTATCTAGATTTAAGTATGGGTGTTGTTTTAATATCATAACAACTTCTTCTAAAGCGGTGTTTCCAGCACGTTCGCCAATACCATTTATAGTACATTCAATTTGGCGAGCACCATTAATCACACCTTCAATAGAGTTGGCAGTTGCTAAGCCTAAATCGTTATGACAATGACAGGATAAAATCGCTTTTTCAATGCCTTTTACATGCTCTTTAAGGTATTTGATTTTCGCCCCATACTCATGAGGTAAACAGTAACCTGTTGTATCTGGAATATTCAATACAGTAGCTCCAGCTTTAATGGCAACTTCACAAACTCTAGCTAAATATTCGTTATTTGTTCGACCAGCATCTTCGGCATAAAACTCAACATCTTCAACAAAAGATTTGGCATATTTAACTGCAACAAAAGCACGTTCTAAAATATCTTCTTGAGTGGTTTTGAATTTGAATTTTATATGAGAATCAGAAGTCCCAATTCCTGTGTGAATTCTTGGTTTTTTAGCATATTGAAGCGCTTCAGCAGCAACTTTAATATCTTTTTTTACGGATCTTGTCAATCCACAAACCGTAGCATTTTTTACAATTTTTGAAATTTCTTGAACCGATTTAAAGTCTCCTGGACTTGAGACAGGGAAACCCGCTTCAATAATATCAACACCAAGATTATCTAGCTGTTTAGCAATAATTAATTTTTGCTCAGTATTTAATTTGCAACCAGGAACTTGCTCTCCATCGCGAAGGGTTGTGTCAAAAATTTGTACGTTTGAATTAGCCATTTATTAAAATAATTTTCTTAATGTTATACGAATTTATATTTTGGTTTACTCAAAAGAATGCTCATCATTAAAGTTTTACGATGTTTAACTAGTTTAGTAAGATGTTAAATATTTGATAAACAAGAGTATAGTGCTAATTACTACATTATGACTAAAGATCAAAAAGATAATTTATTTGTATTAGTAAAGTCGCTGTCAAAGTCCGAAAAGAGACAGTTTAAACTTTATGTTGGGCGATTGGGTGTTAATGAAGATTCTAAGTTTTTGATGCTTTTTAATATTCTTGAGAAGTTACCCAAATATGATGAAGCTACTATTTTAAGGAATGGTATTGTAAAAAAACAGCAATTATCAAATTTAAAAGCACACTTATATAAGCAAATTTTAATTAGCTTAAGACTTAACCCATCACACCAAAATCTAAGAATTCAAATTAGAGAACAGCTCGATTTTGCTACTATTCTATACCATAAAGGCTTATACAAACAGAGTTTAAAAATTCTTGATAAAGCAAAGGCTCTAGCCATTACTTACGAAGAAAAAAATATAGCTTACGAGATTATAGAGCTTGAAAAAATTATAGAGTCTCAATACATTACTAGAAGTATAAGCAATAGAGCAGACGAGCTTACAATTCAGGCAAAGGAGTTGAATAGGCAAAATTTATTGGCAAGTAAACTGTCAAATTTATCGCTTCAATTGTATGGGTTATTCTTAAAGACAGGGTATGTAAAAAACGATGAAGAATATAAACGAGTTACTAAATATTTTAATGACAGACTCCCAAAATACGATATTAACGAATTAGGATTCAGAGAAAAATTGTGGCTTTATAAATCGTATTTATGGTATAGTTTCTTAATTCAAGATTTTTTGTCCTGTTATAAATATTCAAAAAAATGGGTGGATTTGTTTTACGCTAATCATGATATGATAAAACTAAATCCTGTATTCTTTTTAAGAGGAAATCAATATTTATTGGAAGCCTTATTTTTTGTGAGGCATCATGATAAATTTAAAAAGGCACTATCCGATTTTGAATCCATCACTCAAGAAAAATGGTTCCCTAAAGATGATAATGTTGAGAGTTTAACATTTTTATATCTCTATATCAATAAATTTAATTTGCATTTCATGGAAGGCACTTTTCATGAAGGCTTGCCTCTAGTAAATGAAGTATTAGAAGGTATTAAAAAACATAAAACTAGAATTGATGAGCATCATATTATGGTATTTTATTACAAGATTGCAAGTTTATATTTTGGTATTGGAGAGAATAAAAAGGCGATTGAGTTTTTAGATAAAATTATTAGTAACAAATCATTGCAAATGCGAGAAGACTTGTTGTGTTTTTCGAGGATTTTAAATCTGGTAGCACATTATGAAGCCGGATTAGATTATAATCTAGATGCACTTATTAGAAGCACTTATAAGTTTTTAATAAAAATGCAGGATTTATATGAAGTGCAAAAGGAGATGATTAAATTTTTAAGAGGTCTTGGTGATATTTACCCACATGAAATAAAAAAGGAATTTATAAAATTGCTTAAAAAGTTTAAGGAATTTGAAGACCATCCTTATGAAAAACGAGCATTTTTGTATTTAGATGTGATTTCGTGGTTAGAAAGTAAAATAGAAAATAAATCGGTAAATCTTATTATTAGAGAAAAATTTCAACTTCAAAACTCTAAAAAATAAAAAATATAGAAAAAAATTTGGTTATTAAATTTTTATGACTGAATATTTGCACTCACAAAGTTCAGAGACTTATTGAAATGTTATCAAGAAAGGTGGAGGGATTAGACCCTGTGAAGCCTTAGCAACCCTTTATTCGTAAAGAAGGTGCTAAATTCTACTTTATACTGAGTGTTTTAGTATTTTAAAGATAGATAACCAAAACACAATTGCTTTCTGCAATTGATGTAGATTTCTTATAACATTTTTTTTATTTAATACGTCAGTTAATGAGGTATTTGGCTTTTTAGATTAATGTTATTTTGAAGGAGAGTTTATTACATACAAATATTTCTAACTATATTACTGATAGTGGTGTACACTACCCACAAATTACAATGAGTTATCAACTATTCGGAAAACCATTGGGAAGTGCTCCAATAGTATTAGTTAATCATGCCTTAACTGGCAATAGTAATGTTGCAGGTAAAATGGGTTGGTGGCGAGATCTTATTGGAAACAAAAAAGCTATTGATACTTCTATTTACACAGTATTGGCTTTTAATATTCCTGGAAATGGATTTGATGGTTTTCTAATTGAAAATTATAAAATTTTTGTGACTAGAGATATCGCAAAACTTTTTCTCTTAGGAATTAATCAATTACAAATAAATAAGCTTTTTGCAATTATTGGAGGATCTCTAGGAGGTGCCATAGCTTGGGAAATGGCAGTATTAAGTCCAAACATTACAGAACACTTAATTCCGGTGGCTACAGATTGGAAATCTACAGATTGGCTCATTGCAAATTGCCAGATACAAGAGCAGTTTTTATTGAATTCTAATAATCCTGTGCATGATGCCAGAATGCATGCTATGCTATGTTATAGGACACCAGAATCTTTTAAAAAACAATTTCAGCGTTCAAAAAATGAAGATTTAAAAATCTTTAATGTCGAAAGCTGGCTACTGCATCATGGAAATAAATTACAGGACCGTTTTCAATTATCAGCGTATAAATTAATGAATCAATTGCTTAAAACTATTGATGTTACAAGAGATAAAGCAAACGATTTTAATGTTTTGGAAAATATTAAAGCCAATATACATATTGTTGGTGTAGAGTCTGATATGTTTTTTACAGCTGAAGAGAATAGAGAAACCCATAAAAAATTGACATTAACGCATCCTAATGTAACCTATTATGAGATAAACTCGGTATATGGTCATGATGCATTTTTAATCGAATACAAACAGTTAGAAACTATAGTTGAAGGCATTTTTAAGCCTGAATCAAAACAAAAGAGAATGAAAGTATTAAAGTTTGGAGGAAAATCTTTAGCAAATGGGAAAGGGTTGGAGAAAGTCATTTCCATTATTGAGAATAAAATTAATGATGGTGATAAGATAACTGTAGTTGTTTCAGCTAGAGGAGAAACGACCAATGAGCTCGAAGCAATATTAAAAAAAGCAGTAAATAAAGAATCATATCAAAAACAGTTAAAAGCTTTTAAAAATTATCAAAGAGAAGTAACAGATAAAGTAGATTTAACCGATGAGTTTTCAGCCTTAGATATATTGTTTAAAGGGATAAAGCTATTGGGAGATTATAGTAAAAAGACAAAAGATGAGGTTTTGGCTCAGGGAGAATTACTATCAGTTAAAGTAATCTCTAGTTTGTTAAACGAGCGCAACATTAAGGCAAATCCAACAGATGCAAGGGTGCTTATAAAAACTGATGAAAACTTTGGAGATGCTAACCCCTTATTAAAATTATCGAGAGAAAATGTGCTGCAACATTATAAAAAATATAATGGTGAAACAGTAAATGTGGTTACAGGTTTTATTGCTTCAAATACTAAAAATGAAACTACAACTTTAGGACGAAACGGAAGTAACTATACGGCGTCACTTTTAGCTAACTATTTGGATGCAGAAGAATTGCAAAACTATACACACGTTAATGGTATTTATACCGCCAATCCCGATTTAGTGCCAGATGCTAAAAAAATAGAAGAATTGTCGTTTAGTGAAGCCAACGAGCTAGCAAATTTTGGAACAACAGTATTACATGCCAAAACTATTATTCCTCTTTTAGAAAAAAATATAGCCCTGCGTATTTTAAATACGTTTAATCCAGATGACAAAGGCACGTTAATTACATCTAGAACAACTTCTAAAGGCATAAAATCATTATCTGTTTTAGAAAATGTAGCACTAGTGAATTTTGAAGGGCGAGGATTATTACGTAAAGTAGGAGTAGATGCTAGAATTTTCAGAGCCTTGAGTAATCATAATATTAGTGTTAGTATCATTTCTCAAGGCTCATCCGAAAGAGGTATCGGATTAATAATAGATGCCAAAAAGGCAGCACAAGCTGTAATTGCATTGGAACGCGAGTTTGAAAACGATTTCTATTCTAAAGATGTCAATAATATTGAAATTATTGATGATGTATCGGTCATTTCAATCATTGGGCAAGACTTGAGCACATTCCACAAACCGTTTAATACGCTTATAAAAAATCAAATAGTACCCTTACTATTTAACAATACCGTTAGCGGTAAGAATGTGAGTTTAGTTGTTAAAAAGAAGGAGCTACATAAAGCTATTAATGTAATTCATGGCGAAATCTTTGGAATCTCAAAAAAGATAAATATCGCTGTTTTTGGTCATGGTTTGGTAGGAGGAGCGTTAATAGACCAAATTGTATCTTCAGCTAGGACAATTGAAAAGCGAAAAGGCATAAAGCTTAATATTTTTGCCATTGCCAATTCTAAACGTGTCTTGTTGAATAAAGATGGCACAAATCAAAATTGGAAAAACAATATTGTTAAAGAAGGTGTTACTTACACAGTTGAGGATGTAATACAATATGCAAGTACCCATCATCTTGAAAATTTAATTGCTATTGATAATACAGCAAGTAAAGAATTTGTTGAGCAGTATAATACACTAGTCGATTATGGTTTTGATCTCGTGTCGTCTAATAAAATTGCTAATACAATAAATTTAGAATTCTATCACGACTTGAGAGCCAATCTAGATAAGCATCAAAAACGATATCTATACGAAACTAACGTTGGTGCGGGTTTACCGTTGATAGATACTATTAAATTGTTGCACCTTTCAGGTGAAAATATTACACGTATTAGAGGTGTGTTCTCTGGATCGTTAAGTTATTTATTCAATAACTTTTCTAAAGAAGAACGTACTTTTGCCGAAGTTTTACAAGAAGCAGGTGATAAAGGGCTTACTGAACCGGATCCAAGAGAAGATTTAGGAGGTAATGATGTAGCTCGCAAACTATTGATTTTAGCTAGAGAGTTAGATTTGCACAATGAAATTGCAGATGTTAAGATTCAAAATCTAATTCCTGAGAAATTAAGAACCGTAGAATTATCTGAGTTCTCGAAATCTTTAGATTCCATGAATTATAAATATCAAAAGATTAAAGAGGATCAAAATGAAGGACATGTATTGCGGTATATAGGAGATTTGCACGGTAATCTAGCTGATGATGATGGCGCTGAACTCGTGGTGAAACTAGTTTCAGTTTCAGAAAGTTCTCCTTTAGGAGCTTTAAAGGGTTCCGATTCTATATTCGAAATTTATACTGAGTCTTATGGAGAGCAACCATTAGTAATACAGGGCGCTGGAGCTGGCGCACAAGTTACTGCCAGAGGCGTGTTTGGAGATATTTTAAGATTAACAGAAATTAATAATTAACGTAATTATGATTAAGAGATTTATGTCAGTTTGAGAGCCAAATTTCTTATTTGGTGTATCGAAAATAAATAAATTAAATACTAAGAGTGCTTCTCGATAATAAATTCATTAAGAATTTCACTCGTAGTAACAGGTATAACTTTTAGGCATTATAAAATAAATACAATGAACAATAAACAATTTGAAACACAAGCCATAAGAAATCAAACGGAACGCTCGCAATTTTCCGAACATTCTACCCCCTTATTTTTAACATCGAGTTTTGTATTTGATGATGCCGAAGATATGCGTGCTTCTTTTGCTGAAGAAAAGGAGAAAAATCTCTATAGTCGATTTACAAATCCCAACACCAGCGAGTTTGTCAATAAAATTATAGCTATGGAAGGTGCAGAATCCGGTTATGCATTTGCTTCGGGAATGGCAGCGGTGTTTTCAACCCTTGCAGCTTTGTTAAATAGTGGCGACCATATTGTTTCTGCACAGTCGATATTTGGTTCAACACATACCTTATTTACTAAGTTCTTTCCGAAGTGGAATATTACAACAAGCTATTTTAAAGTAGATGAGGTTGATACTATTGAAAGTTTAATCACCCCAAATACAAAGATTTTATATGCTGAATCACCCACAAATCCAGCAGTAGATATTATAGATTTGGAAGTTTTGGGACAAATTGCAAAAAAGAATAATCTGATATTAGTGATTGACAATTGTTTTGCTACACCATATCTGCAGCAACCTATAAATTTTGGTGCCGATTTGGTAATTCATTCAGCAACCAAATTATTGGATGGGCAAGGACGGGTTTTAGGAGGTGTAGTGGTAGGAAGAGCCGATTTGGTAAGAGAGATTTATTTGTTTTCGAGAAATACAGGACCAGCAATGTCGCCATTTAATGCTTGGATCCTTTCTAAAAGTTTAGAAACACTTGCAGTAAGGGTGGATAGACATTGTGAAAACGCTTTAAAAGTAGCCCAATTTTTAGAAGGTCACATAAAAGTGAATTGGGTAAAGTATCCGTTTTTGAAATCGCATCCGCAATATGATGTTGCAAAAAAACAAATGAGCCAAGGAGGAAGTATTGTTGCCTTTGAGGTTAAAGGTGGTGTAGAAGCTGGACGTCTATTTTTAGATACCATTAAATTATGCTCTTTGTCTGCGAATTTAGGAGATACACGTAGTATAGTAACGCATCCAGCATCAACCACACATAGTAAATTATCGGAAACAGATCGGTTAGAAGTAAGTATTACTGATGGTTTGGTTAGAGTATCTGTTGGTCTAGAAAATGTTAATGATATTATTAATGATTTAAATCAAGCGTTAGATAGCTAGTTTTATTTATAGCCAAATGTCTATATTAGCATCATGCTTTCTAAGAAAACAAAATATGGGCTAAAAGCACTTGCCTTTATAGCGAGACAAGAAAACAATACTCCCGTGCAGATTGCAACCATAGCAAAAAGCGAATCTATTTCTCAAAAATATTTAGAAAGTATTTTGTTAACACTGCGTAAATCTGGGTTTTTGGGGTCTAAAAAAGGAAAGGGCGGAGGTTATTATTTACTAAAAAGCCCTGAGGATATTAAAATGTCTGGAGTCATGCGAATTTTAGAAGGACCCATTGCTATGGTTCCTTGTGTGAGTTTAAACTTTTATGAAAAGTGTGACGATTGTCCGGACGAAAATGCCTGTGCTGTTCATAACTTGATGATAGAAGTAAGAGATAGCACACTTAATATTTTCAATAATAAGTCGTTAGCCGATTTAATTTTACATTAAAACCATAAAATTTGTTGATTATTAAAATATTACAATATATTTGTACATTAATCTAGTTATCCGATAGGATAATAGTATTAATTAAATTTAGATTGATTTGATTGTGCTTTAGACCTAAAATTTAACCCAAAAGAATGGAAAAAATAATAAACTTGAATTTAGAAATATTAAATAAAGAATTAAAGAATAAAAAACCAGATGAAATAATAAACTGGGCTTTGTCCTTATCTAAAAATAGAATAGTGACAACTAGTTTTGGAGTCTATTCGTCGGTGCTTTTAAGCACATTCCATCGAAGAGATAAAAATATTGATGTTATCTGGTGCGACACTGGTTTTAATACATCAGAAACGTATAATCATGCCATTAATTTAATTAATAATTTTCAATTAAATGTTCATGCATATGTTCCATTACAGAGTAGAGCATTTATAGAATCAACTTTAGGTTTTCCAGGAGTTAATGATCCAAAACATACAGAATTTACAGAAATTGTAAAGTTAGAGCCATTTAGAAGAGCATTAAAGGAGCATCAGCCAAAAGTGTGGTTTACTAATATTAGAGTAAGACAAACCGAATACAGGAATTCTAAAGATATATTAAGTTTTAGTAAAGATGGGATATTAAAAGTAAGCCCTTTTTATTACTGGACAGATAGTGATTTAAACCAGTATATGCAGACTCATAATTTACCAAAAAATGAATCTTATGTTGATGTTACAAAAGTGTTGTCAAATAGAGAATGTGGAATTCACTTTCAATAATTAAACATAATTATGCGAAGTTTTAGAACCGAAATAGAAAGCCCAGTAGTCCAAAAGGATATTATCGAATTAGAAAAAAAGATTCGATTGTTTCAAGAAGGGCGTATTAATGAAGAGCGTTTTAGAAATTTACGGTTAGCCCGTGGTGTTTACGGCCAGCGTCAATTTGGTGTGCAAATGATTCGTATAAAACTGCCATATGGTAAGATTACTAGTAATCAATTGGGTAGAATTTCGGAGGTTTCAGATGAATATTCAACAGGCAGATTGCATATTACTACGAGGCAAGATATTCAAATTCATTATGTAAACTTAGACAGAACTCCAGAACTTTGGGCACAACTAGAACGTGATGATATCACCTTGCGGGAAGCATGTGGTAACACAGTGAGAAATGTAACTGCTAGTGAAACTGCTGGGATTGATATAAATGAACCTTTTGATGTTTCACCGTATGCTCACGCAGTATTTCAGTTCTTTTTAAGAAATCCAATCTGTCAGGAAATGGGTAGAAAGTTTAAGATTTCTTTCTCGGCTTCCGATGCGGATTCGGCGTTGAGTTTTGTTCACGATTTGGGGTTTATTCCTAAAATTAGGAATAACGAACGAGGGTTTAAGGTAGTATTGGGTGGAGGTTTAGGCTCAAATCCAAGACATGCCGATGAGTTGTATAAGTTTTTACCAGCACATAAGATAATTCCAGTTACAGAAAGCGTGTTACGTGTTTTTGACCGTCACGGCGAACGCAGCAGAAGGCAAAAAGCCAGAATGAAATTTTTAATCAAAGATATTGGCCTTGAGCATTTTGTGAAGTTGATTGAGGAGGAGCAAAAAGCCTTATCACTTCAAGATGTAGTTATAAATACTGACAATTTTGATGAAGAAATAATTATCCCTAGGGTTGATATTCCAATGGTTACTATTGAAGATTTAAATGATTTCGAAGCTTGGAGAACCACCAATGTGATAATGCAAAAGCAAGAAGGGTTATTTGCTATTGGAGTAAAAGTAAAACTAGGAGATTTTTCAACAGCAAAAGCTAGAAAATTAGCTGCTTTAATTAAAAATTATGCTGCTGATGAATTGCGATTCACTTTGCGGCAAAACATTCTTATAAGACATGTAAAAGAAGCGTTGTTACCATTCTTCTATCAAGAATTAAAGAAGCTAGATTTTACAGATTTAGGCTATAATTCTTCAGCAGATATTACTGCATGCCCAGGAACAGATACCTGTAATTTAGGAATTGCGAGTAGTACAGGAATGGCATCAGAACTGGAGCGTGTATTAATAGAAGAATACCCTCAATATCTAAATAATAAAGAAGTCACTATAAAGATTAGTGGTTGTATGAACGCTTGTGGGCAACACAATATGGCACATATTGGTTTTCAAGGGATGTCTATAAAAACTAAAGAAAAATTAGTTGCTCCAGCAGTACAGATTTTACTTGGTGGTGGTGTTTTGGGTAACGGTGAAGGTCGATTTTCAGATAAGGTTATAAAATTACCATCCAAGAGAGGGCCAAAAGCGTTACGTTCAATTTTAGATGATTTTGATACTAATGCTTTAAATAGAGAATCATTTTTAGAGTATTACGACAGGCAAGGAAAAAAGTATTTTTATGATTTTTTAGTACCATTATCTGCAACGGACAATCTTGTTGAAAGCGATTTTATAGATTGGGGAAATAATAATAAATACCTTAATATAATTGGCGTCGGTGAGTGTGCTGGAGTAGTAATAGATTTAGTAGAAACGTTAATACTAGAAGCTAAGGAGAAAGTTGATTTAGCAAGTGAATCTTTTAAAGACGAAAAATGGTCTGATGCTATTTATCATGGGTATGCAGCTTTTGTAAATGGAGCAAAGGCCTTATTACTCACAGAAGATAAGAAAACAAATACGCAAGCGGGAATTATTAATCAGTTTGATGAAACCTTTATAGAAACTAAAAAAATAACGCTTAAGTCGAGCTTTAAAACTTTGGTGTATCAAATAAAAGAAAACGAACCGACTGCCAAATTTGCCAAAATATATATAAATCAAGCTATAGAGTTTTTTGAAACCATTGAAGCCTATAGAGCAAATGAACTAGAACATGAAAGATAGAAAAACACCAAAATTAACTTTAGTTGGAGCGGGACCAGGAGATCCAGATTTGTTAACTATAAAAGGGGCTAAGGCTTTAGCTGTAGCAGATGTAGTATTGTATGACGCCTTAATTAATAAAGAATTATTAGAGTATGCGCCAAAATCTGCGCAAAAAATATTTGTGGGTAAAAGTAAAGGAAACCATAGTTTTTCGCAAGATGAAATTAATAGTCTTATTGTTAAACAGGCATTTTCATACGGTCATGTAGTGCGCTTAAAAGGAGGTGACCCATTTATTTTTGGAAGAGGCACTGAGGAGATTGATCATGCAGATGCTTTTGGTGTGACATGTGAGGTTGTGCCTGGAATATCATCATCTATAGCAGTTCCTGCATACCAAGGCATCTCACTAACCAAACGTGGAGTGGCCGAAAGTTTTTGGGTAATTACTGGCACAACATCTGCTAGAAAATTATCGGATGATATAGCCTTGGCAGCTCAATCATCAGCCACGGTCGCCATATTGATGGGTATGAGTAAACTGCCCGAAATTGTTAGACTATTTCAAGCTAATGGCAAAGGAAAAGTAGCAACGGCGATTATTCAAAACGGAACAATGTCAAATGAGAACCTTGGCGTTGGAACTATTGATTCTATTCTTGAAGTTGTAACAGATAAAGAACTATCAAATCCTGCAATAATAGTCATTGGAGAAGTGGTAAAACACAGCCACAAACTTAAATCGTTTTACGAGGAAGTCAGCGTTAATTACACTAATAAATAAGCAATCATGGAAAGAAATAATCTTTATCCAATTTTTTTAAAAATGTATCAGCTTCAAGTTTTAATAGTTGGAGGAGGAAATGTTGCGTTAGAAAAACTAACCTTTTTATTAAAGTCAAGTCCTGATGCAAATGTAACTATAGTTGCTCCTTTTTTTAAAGATGAGACTAAAGGTTTGGCAGATAGATTTGATGTCAAGATTATGACAATAGCTTATGATGAATCCTTTTTATATGGAAAAGATTTGGTAATAGCGGCGACTAATAGAGGTGCGGTTAATAAACAAATCTATAAAGATGCTAAAATTAGAAACCTTTTAATAAACGTTGCTGATACCCCGGATTTATGTGATTTTTACCTTGGAGGGATTGTAACAAAAGGAAATATAAAAATAGCCATTTCTACTAACGGAAAATCTCCCACCATGGCAAAACGGTTACGTCAATTTTTTGAAGATGTAATTCCAGACGAAATGGACAGTTTAGTAGAAAATTTAAATCGGTTTCGAAAAGGTATCAAAGGCGATTTCACAAAAAAAGTTTCGAGTCTAAATAAGATGACTAAAGAATTGTTAACTGTACAACATAAATAGCGTAAGGATTAATGTTGTAAATTATAGAAGTATTTATAGATTACTAGTAGATAATTAATAATTAAAAAGAAACTAAAATGAATTCATCATTAGAAGGGAATTCAGTTTTTAAAAACTATAATGTTCGTTTAAAAGAGACTATTGAAATCTTTACAAGAAGGTTGTTTTATACGCTGTTTGAACAGCAACATAGCAATGAAGAAGAACCTTTATTTTTAAGAACTATGTTTTTAGAAATTGCGTCTAAGTTATCGATTGAAAAAGGAGAAACTGTTTGGGACAATTTTAAAAGTAAATTCCCTGAGATTAGAAAAAAATTAGATTTAGACGCTGTTGCCATTGAGCAAAATGATCCTGCAACTAAAAGCTTAGAAGAGGTGTATTTAGCTTGTCCTGGCTTTTATGCTATTGCTATTTATCGTTTAAGTCATGAACTTTATGAATCAAATATTCCTTTAATTCCACGAATGATGAGCGAATATGTACATGGTATTACGGGAATTGATATGCATCCAGGGGCAACCATTGGAGATTCATTTTTTGTGGATCATGGAACGGGAATCGTAATTGGAGAAACTTCAATTATTAAAAGTAATGTTAAGATTTTTCAAGGGGTAACTTTGGGAGGTATTCAGGTAAAAAAAAGTATGTCTTCAACGAAAAGACACCCAACTATTGAAGATAATGTAACCATTTATGCAAATGCCACAATTTTAGGAGGTGATATAAGTATTGGAGCAAATAGTACTATAGGAGCAAACGTTTGGATAACTAGGTCTGTTCCAGAAAATTCATTAGTGACCTATCAAACTGAAATTAAAATAAGCATTAAAAAAAATGACATATAGTAAAGGTATTACAGACCAAATTGGAAATACGCCTTTAATTGAAGTCACTAGGATTGTCCAAAATAAAAATGTTAGACTTTTATTAAAATTGGAAGGCGATAATCCAGGTGGAAGCGTAAAAGACAGGCCTGCTTACAATATGATTAATGAAGCCTTAAAACGAGGCGATATTAAAAAAGGAAGTATTCTGGTTGAAGCTACAAGCGGAAACACAGGAATTGCATTAGCATTTATAGCAAAGTTATTGGGATTAAAAATGATTTTGATAATGCCTGAAAACTCAACAGAAGAACGTGTAAAAACAATGCGAGCTTATGGAGCTGAAGTTATTTTAACTGATGCAGATCATGGAATTGAAGGATCTAGGGATTTGGCTTTTAAACTTCGGGATGAAAAAAGATATGTATTGTTAAATCAATTTGAAAACTCAGACAATTGGAAAGCACATTATAAAACTACTGGACCAGAAATATGGAAGGATACACAAGGAGAAATAACGCACTTTGTTTCAGCCATGGGAACCACAGGAACGATAATGGGCGTGTCAACATATCTGAAAGAAAAAAATAAAAACATAACCATAATAGGAGTTCAGCCTATAGATAATTCAAAAATCCCAGGTATTAGAAAATGGTCACCTGATTATGTTCCAAAATTCTTCGATAGATATAAAATAGATCAAGTTTTAGAAGTGAGTGAAGAAGAAGCTAAAATGATGACAAGAAGACTAGCCAAAGAAGAAGGTATTTTTGCAGGGATGAGCAGTGGTGGAGCAGTTGCTAGTGCCTTGAAACTTGCAAATACTATCAAATCAGGTATTATTGTTGCCATTATTTGCGACAGAGGCGATCGCTATTTGTCTTCAAACTTATTTCAATAATTCACTATTTAAATTAGGATTAT
>CAYQME010000049.1:0-17789 GCA_964418645.1 uncultured Flavobacteriaceae bacterium | reverse complement strand
TTAGGTGAGATTTGTAATAAAGCAGGATTGCCAAAAGGTGTTTTAAACATTGTTCATGGTTTAGGAAGTTCAACAGGACAAGCCATTGTGGAACATCCAGAAATTAAAGCCATTTCGTTTACAGGAGGAACTGCAACAGGCGCTCATATTGCGAGAACGGCAGCTCCAATGTTTAAAAAATTATCTTTAGAACTTGGTGGAAAAAATCCAAACATCATTTTTGCAGATTGCGATTATGACGATATGTTAGTAACAACGGTTCGTTCGTCGTTTGCCAATCAAGGACAAATTTGTTTATGTGGTAGTCGAATATTTGTTGAAGCAACTATTTATGATAAATTCAAGAAAGATTTTGTCGAAAAAGCAAAAGCACTTAAAGTTGGTCATCCTTCAGAAAAAGACACCAATATTGGAGCTTTAGTTTCAAAACCACATTTGGAGAAAGTGATGAACTATATAGACATTGCCAAAGAAGAAAATGGCACAATTCTTTGTGGAGGAAATAAAGTTGTTGTTGAAGGATTTGAAAACGGTTATTATTTACAACCAACAGTTATAGAAGTAGAAAGTGATGAATGCATAGTTAACCAAGAAGAAATATTTGGTCCAGTTGTTACCATAATGCCTTTTAATACAGAAGACGACGTTTTGGAAATGGCAAACAAAGTGAACTATGGTTTATCAGCGACACTCTGGACAAACAACCTAAAACGAGCTATGCGAATGAGCAACCAATTACAAGCAGGCATTGTGTGGGTAAACACGTGGTTAATGCGCGATTTAAGAACCCCTTTTGGAGGCGTAAAAGCTTCAGGTGTTGGTAGAGAAGGTGGCTTTGAAGCCTTACGCTTTTTTACAGAAGCTAAAAATGTTTGCATAAAATATTAGCCCATCTTCCGTCTTCCCAAAGGGAAGAAACTTGGGCTTAAAAATAAAATTATTAATTATAACAAAACAATTCCCTTTCCTTTGGAAAGGGTTGGGGATAGGCTTATGAATCTAAACTTAAACAACAAAAATGCTCTCGTTTGCGGAAGTTCACAAGGAATTGGTAAAGCAACAGCAATTGCTCTTGCAAACGAAGGTGCGAACATTACGCTAATTGCAAGAAACGAGGAAACCTTAAAACAAGTTCTTACTAAATTGCCTTCTTCTGGAAATCACAATTATATTGTTGCAGATTTTTCGAATCCTGACAATTTAAAAACTAAAGTTTCAGAGTTTATTTCAAACTATCATGGCTTTCATATTTTGGTAAACAATACAGGAGGACCAAAAGCAGGCACTATTCTCGCAGCTGGATTAGATGAATTTGAAAGTGCTTTTAATCAGCATTTAAAATGCAATCATATATTAACGCAAACTGTTATTCCGTTTATGAAAACGGAAGGTTATGGTAGAATTATAAATATGATTTCGACTTCTGTAAAACAACCAATTGATGGTTTAGGAGTAAGTAATACCATTCGTGGAGCTGTGGCAAATTGGAGTAAAACACTAGCATCAGAAGTTGGTTCTTTTGGAATTACCGTAAATAACGTGCTTCCTGGAGCAACTAAAACAGAGCGACTTACATCAATTCTTCATAATGTGGCTAAAAAAATAAATGGTACATATGAAGATGCCGAAACTCTAATGAAAAATGTAACACCTGCAAAACGATTTGCACAGCCTGAAGAAATAGCAAGCGCTGTTACTTTTTTAGCAAGTGAAGCTGCAAGTTATATTAACGGAATTAATTTACCTGTTGATGGTGGACGTACAAAAAGTCTTTAGTACTGAACTTGTTTCAGTATCTAATAAATTGAAAAGTAATTATTAACTTTAAGCAGATTAAAAACAAAGTGTCATTACGTGGAACAAAGAGACGTGGTAATCTCTTCAAAGAAAAAGATTGCCACAGCAAATCAAAATTTGCTTCGCAATAACAATAAAAACATAAACCTATGAGCAAATTAGTACAACCTCTAAATTTTAAAGCTTGGATAGATGAAAACAGACATTTATTAAAACCTCCTGTTGGTAATAAAGTAGTTTGGAAAGATGGTGATTTTATTGTCATGGTTGTTGGTGGACCAAACAGCAGAAAAGATTATCATTACAACGAAACTCCAGAATTTTTCTATCAAGTAGAAGGTGATATGATGTTAAAAATCATGAATAATGGCAAGCCAGAAGATGTTCATATTAAAGAAGGTGATATCTACATATTACCACCAAAAGTACCACACTCTCCTCAACGTAGTGCAAATACCGTTGGTTTGGTTATTGAATACCCTCGTAAAAAGAAGATGAAAGATGCCTTAGAATGGTATTGCGAAAAGTGTAACACGCAACTTTATAGAAAAAAATTCAAATTAGATGATATCGAAACAGATATGCCTGAAATTTTTGATAAGTATTACGGCAGTGAAAAAAAACGTACCTGCAAAAAATGTGATGCAGTTATGGAACCTCCAAAATAAAAATAGATTACCACGACTTAAAAGTCTCGTAATGATTGATTAACAATAACTTAAAATTCCCACTTTCGTGGGAAGTATTATGAAGCGTAAACTACGTATAAACGGCCACTCACATTTACTACCTTATCCAGAGCAGATTCCTCAGTTTATGAAGGACAAAGAAATTTTTTGGGTAGATGATGAACGAAAATATATGTTACAAAAAGGATGGAAACGCCCTGTTACCAATTCTAGTTTCTTCTTAGATGAAAAACTGGAATGGATGGCAAAGAATAAGCTAGATCATGCTGTTGTTTTAAATCTTTCGCAATTATATGGTAATGGTTTGCGCTTAGAACAAATGAAAAAAGCTCTGCGTTTTCAAAACGATTTTAATGCTAAAATACAACATGATAATCCTTCAAAGTTTACATGTGGATTTGTAGTGCATCCTGGATTTATACAAGGAGCTTTATGGGAAATTGAGCGTTGCGTTGAAGAATTAAATCTTAAAGTATTGTGTCTACCTACGCATTTTATGGACAGCATTGGACAATGGCGTTCTGTTTTTGACAAAGAAAACGATCCTATTTTTGAGTTGGCAGATAAATTCAACTTAGCCATAGAGATTCATCCTTACGATGGAGACAAAATGATAAAATTAGAAAATACTGCATGGCGTTTTCATTTAATCTGGATGTTAGCACAATGTGGTGATGCTTATCATTTTTATACGCTTAACGGCATGCAGGAACGTTTTCCAAACATCAGAATTTGTTTTGCTCATGGTGGTCAATTGGCACAAATGAATTTAGGTAGACGTATTCAAGGTTTTGATGGAAGACCAGATTTGTTTAAAGGCAAAACACATCCAAGAAAGGCCGTTGGACATCCAAATATCTACTTTGACACACTAGTGCATGATACGGATTCTTTAAAATTAATGATTGAGCGTCAAGGTAGTAACCAAGTTATTATGGGATTGGACGATCCTTATCCTCTTGGTGAAATGGAAAGTGAACCACAATCATCATACCCAGGAAAGCTATTAGATTTAGCTTTAGAACGCGATATCATAAATCAAATACAATATGATGAAATATGGGAAGACAATGTATTGCGTTGGGTTTTTGGAGATGACGTTGATGCTAAACAAAAATTGGTGAATAGAATTTTATCGTAATGCATTTTATACCTGAAGAATTAGACGATTATGTAGTAAGCCACACTCAGGATGAGTCCGAATTACTACAAGAACTTAATAGAGAAACCTATCAAAAAATATTGCAACCACGCATGTTAAGTGGTCACTTTCAAGGTAGAGTTTTGAGTATGATTTGTAAATTAATAAACCCTAAAAATATTCTTGAAATTGGAACTTATACGGGTTATTCAGCATTGTGTTTAGCTGAAGGGATGCAATCTAATGGAGAACTACATACTATTGATATAGATGAAGAATTATATGATTTTCAGCGTAAATATTTTAATAAGTCTAAATACGATTCTCAAATTCATCAGCATTTAGGAAATGCCCTAGATATTATTCCTGAATTAGAAATGACTTTTGATCTTGTTTTTATTGATGCTGATAAGGAAAACTACGCTAACTATTTTAATTGTGTCATAGATAAATTAAATTCTAGAGGTGTTATTTTATCGGACAATGTATTGTGGAGTGGTAAAGTTATTGAACCACTTCAAAAAGATGACACTTCTACTCCTGCATTAATAGAATACAATACGCTTTTAAAAAATGATGCTAGAATTGAATCTGTATTATTACCTATTAGAGATGGCTTAACTATTAGTAGAAAATTATGAGTAAAATGATAATATGGATTCCTGTTTTCGCAGGAATTTAGAGTTTTCGTTTTACCGAACCCGAAAAATCTTCTAACCCTTCTTTAACTTTATTAATTTCTTTGTTCACATCTTTTACAATATCTGTATCAATGCCATGATTTTCTGCACTTTTAGAAATTTCGTGTTTAATATCGTTGGTGGCATCTTTAAGTGTACGCATCCCTTTTCCTAGACCACGAGCTATTTCAGGAATTTTATCTGCACCAAAAACCATAACTACTATAAAAAGGATTACAGTAATTTCTGCACCACTAATAAATAAAAATGTTGCTTGTTGTATCACAGTACAAATATAGTGAGTAAGTTTTATAAGTATAAAAAAAACCGACTTAAAAAAGTCGGCTTTTATATATTTTTAACTATTCATCTTGTTAATTCTTGCTTTTAAATTTATCAAACTGGCTTTGTTTAACTTTTTTTGGCCAAGAATTATTAGAAGTATCAATATCGGCAGTTTCTAAATCTGGATCGACTTTTATTTCTACAATTTCTTTATCTGAAGCAATAGCTTTACTTATTTCATTATCATTAAGCCTCCAAATTTGCGCAGGATATGTTTCATTTTTAGTAGATCCATCTGCATATGTATATTCTACAATAATTGGCATTACTAATCCTCCTGGTTTTTCGAAAGTAACATTGTAAAAATACTTTGGTTCTTTAATATTTTTTCGCTCTTCTGCAGTAAAATTATCCATCAAATATTCTTTTAATAAAGGAGAATTTTCTGTAGGTGTTCCATTTTTCATGCTTTCATCAAACTCATCGCTTCCCTCCTCAACTAAGTATAATAAACTGTTTGGATCTATTCCGTAGCGTTCAGATATTCGTTTCCCATATGCATTTGGAGTTGATGATACATAATATTTTTTTACTTCTTTTACGCCTATATCTACATAATCGGTAGTATAGAACCATCCTCTCCAATACCAATCTAAATCCATTGCAGAAGCATCCTCCATGGTTCTAAAGAAATCTTCAGGAGTTGGATGTTTAAACATCCAACGTCGAGCATATTCTCTAAAAGCGTAGTCAAATAAGTCATGACCCATCACTGTTTCTCTTAATATATTTAACGCAGTTGCTGGTTTTCCATAAGCATTATTTCCAAATTGATGAACATTTAAACCCTTACTCATAATAGGAGAAATAAAATCTTGATTTCCACCCATATATGGTACAATATTTTTTGCTGGACCGCTTCTAGAAGGGAATTTATCATGCCCTTCAGATAATATCTCTGGATATAATTTTGCGAAATCACCTTCTGCTACATACTGTACAAAGGAATTTAACCCTTCATCCATCCATGTCCATTGACGCTCATCGCTATTTATAATCATAGGGAAAAAGTTATGTCCTACTTCATGAATAATAACGCCCATCATACCATATTTTGTTCTATCACTATAGTTTCCTTCTTTATCTGGACGACCAAAATTGAAGCAAATCATTGGATATTCCATTCCCATTGGCGCATGAACTGAAATGGCTTTATGATATGGATAATCAAAAGTCATTCTTGAATACGAAATCAATGTGCTTGCTACTGTTCTTGTTGACCATTGTTCCCAAAGTGGATTGCCTTCTTTAGAATATAAAGAAACAGCCATTACATTTTTATCTCCTATTTTCACTGCCATCATATCCCAAATAAACTTACGTGAAGTTGCAAAACCAAAATCACGAACATTTTCAGCATATAATTTCCATGTTTTTTTACTACTACTTTTACTCTTTTCAGTTACCTCAGCTTCAGCTTGATTAACAATTAACACAGGTTTGTCAAACGATTTTTTAGCTTGTTCATAACGCTTCATCATCGTTTTTGAAAACACTTCTTTTCTATTCATTAATCTTCCTGTCCCATCAAGAATATGATCTGAAGGCACTGTAATATTCACTTCAAAATTCCCAAAAGGTAAAGCAAACTCATCACGACCAAAAAATTGTGCGTTTTGCCATCCTTCTACGTCATTATAAACTGCCATTCTAGGGTAGAACTGAGCAATTACATAAATTCTATTGTCATTTTCTTGAAAATATTCATATCCTGATCTACCACCATCTTTTACGTGATCATTAATATTATACCACCATTTAATATTGAATGAGAATTTATCTCCAGTTTGCATTGAACTAGGAATTTCAACACGCATCATTGTTCCATTAATCATATGTGGTAATGGTTTACCATTCACATCTGTTACTTCTTGAATATCGAATCCACCATCAAATGGTTCTTTCAAATAGCTTGAAGTAAATGAAGACGGTCTTTGAGCTTGTCTAAAACCACTACCTTGTATTAAAGGCGTTTTAGAATCTTTGGCTCTCATATTTTGATCCAATTGAACCCATAAAAACTTTAATTCGTCTGGAGAATTATTGGTATATGTAATGGTTTCGTATCCCGTTAAGGTCTTTTTTTCATCATGAAGCTCGATATTCATTTTATAATCGGCTTGTTGCTGATAATAAGCTGGTCCTGGAGCTCCAGATCCTGTTCTAAACATATTAGGCGTTGCAAATTCATCATACAATTCTTTGAATTTGTTTGTGTTTTTATGTCCTGGTTTACGTTCAGGTTGTTTATCCTCTTGGGCAAAAACTCCAACCGAAACAAATAGAACGGAAAGGAATAAATATTTAAGTCTTTTCATTATAAATTTTAGTTACAAATTTTAAGCGTTGAAAGTAGCTAATTTTAAGAAGTAATTAACTTTTTTAATTAAAGTTTAACACTCCAAAATCATTATTAGGAGTTAGCATAAAACTTTTGCTTCTAGAGTTAATATTTGTTTTTACAATATTCTGCTGTTCTTCAAATAGATCAAACAATAATTGATTTGTAATCTTAAACGATTCAATATTCTCTATATCAGTAATTTCTAGATAACAATAAACAATATCATCTTCATACTCTTTCCCTAAGAATGTCAGTTCTTTATAATTACCATTAATTTCTATTTGAATTTTAGTATTAAGATATTTTTGAATATAAGCATCAATAGAACTTTCATCTTTCGAAACATTTAAGGTGATATTTTCATCGTAACGTTTACGTAGTAATTCTTCAAAATCATCAATAAAAATGCGCGTTATTATTTGAACCGATTGCTTTTCTTTTACATATTCAACTTGTGTTACACTTACATAAAATTTGTGTACTGTAGTAAATGCGAATAATGGTATAAGTACAACGAAAAATAAAAATTTAATTGATTTCATGTTTTTTGAGTAACTGTTTTTGATTACTGATTTGACAAATGTAATTATTATGAATTTTGATAACTCAAAAAATATTCAAAAAAATGTTAATCTTTGTCTTCTTTTAAATTGCTTTTGTAAGCTACTATCTTTTCGGCAAGGAACTCAAAAACTTCAATATCACTTTTCCCTTTACATCGCTTCTCAAAATTTTCATCTTCTGAACAGAAGTAAAAAAAATCTGTTCTCAATGAATCATCAAGCGTATAAACATTAAAAAAGTTGTCTGTTAATCTTGATTTTATTTTGGTTAGTAAAACATCATTAGATTCTAATCTAACTCGTTCTTTTAGCTTCTTTGTTCGTCCTGTAACTTTATTAAGAATTTTATTGAGATTTAATCCAAATCCTAACCCAATAGCTACATATTTTCCATGGTCTGCTTCATACAAACGCCTTTCGTTTTGTGTTTTTGGTTTTCCTGAATATCCAGGAATACCAACATCGTAAAAGTCTATTGGTCGCTCAGCATCAGAATTCTTAATGTCAGAATCTAAACTCCCTGTAAGCAATTTGCCAACTATAACTTCATCCAATACATTAACACTTTCATTTAAATATACCAGTACATAATGTTCTTTAATATTCTTGGGTGATATTATAATTGCTTTTAGTTTATATTGAATTGAAGAAAATACAAGTGTATCGTTAAGCTTTACTTGAATCTTAAACCCTCCTTTTTTATTGGTGGTTGTAAACTTATTAGATGTTTTATTAATAACATGAATGTTTTCAACATCAGAAATACCTTTTATAACACCATTAATTTCAATAGTTTGCGAACAAATAATATTCACAAAAAATAAGCAAAGTAGAAGAAATAGATTTCTAATTTTTGTCATTCTTTATACTTTGAAACTCCTTAGATCTTTTAATTAAGTAATCTAAGAACTCCAACTCGCGACCATTTTTAAGTAAACCTTTATCCAACCCAGAATCTTCAACAAAATAAACAAATTCCACGATTTGTGTCTTGGGAATATTTAGTCGTTCCATTAAATACTCGTTAGAATATTTTTTAGTAATCTCTTTTTCTGTTGCAATATTATCAAAGTCTTTATTTTTTTTGTTCTTAGAATTAAAAATTGGTTTAAAAAGCAAACCAATAATCTTAATTGCATCAGCCGAATAGTATAAGGTATTATCATTCATAGCTGTATTTCTAATACCTGAAAGATAATCGGCAGTAAAATCGATTTTATCAAGATTATCTAAACCAAAATATAAGGCATCCAAATCTGGATTTACAGTGTTGGTATTTGCAACATCTGTTGGCAAATCTCCTGAAAGCCCATAAGGTAGTAATATTATTTCTGGTAATTTATTTACTTCTTCAATTAAGAAAACAGTTAATGCTTTCGATTTTATAATTTCACTATCAATAATTATTTTAAAATCTTTAAATTGAAGTGCCGAAATCTCTATTCTATCATTAAGTGCAACTTTAATTTTAAACCTTCCCTCATCATCTGTTATTGTCCCTCTATTGGATGAGGTATTATAAACAGTAACCCCTTCAACATCTGGATTCTTAACAATAATTCTACCTATTACCTCAACCCGCTTTGTTTCTTGAGCTTGAATAATAGTAAAACTAAAAGCAAAAAATATTAATGCTAGATAAATAGTTTTCATAGGTTCATATTTTTTTCTACAACAATCACATACAACATCTATAAATAATTTTATTGTTTATTGAATTATAAATAATAGATATTTCAAATTATAAAGAAAGTTATAACCTTTCTTTAAAAAAAGCAATGGTATTTAAACTTTTGTTAAATAATGTATTTACTTAAATTTACAACAATTATTTGTTTCAAACGAAACCTTACAATGAAAAATATAATTATAGCTAGTACATCAACTATTCATGGTAGTGAATTTTTAGAATACCTACTTGACAATCTAAGTCATTTCTTTAGAAAAACGGATGACATTCTTTTTATTCCCTATGCAAGACCTAGTGGGATTTCCTATGATGCTTATACTAAAAAAACAAAACTTGCATTCAAGAAAATTAATAAAAATATCAAAGGCATTCATGAATTTGAAAATCCTAAAAAAGCAATCCATCTTGCAAAAGGAATTTTTGTTGGAGGCGGAAATACTTTTGTTTTGGTAAACCAATTATATAAAAGTAATCTCCTTTCAGAACTTCAAGATGTTGTAAATAAAGGCACACCATATTTGGGTACAAGTGCCGGAAGTAATATTTGTGGTCTCACGCTAAATACAACTAATGATATGCCTATTGTATATCCCCCAAGTTTTAAAACCTTATCCTTTGTGCCTTTTAATATAAACCCACATTATTTGGATCCAGATCCATCCAGTAAACACATGGGAGAAACCAGAGAAACACGAATTCAAGAGTTTCATAAATTTAATACACAACCCGTTATTGGTTTAAGAGAAGGCAGCTATTTGCATGTTTTTGGTGAACATATAACTCTTAAAGGAAAACTTAAAGCAAGAGTTTTTGAACTAAACAAAACGCCTTATGAATTAGATTCAAATTCAGACTTAAGCAATTTAAAATAATATTTAATTTTCTTTATCATTACTACTTAATAGCAGGATTTTGTTTTTTATATTTGAATTGTAAACTTAAACCTATGAATAAAAAAGTCATTTTGATGATTCTTGATGGTTGGGGGAAATCTCCAGATCCAAAAGTCTCTGCTATTGATAATGCTAATACACCTTTTATTGATTCACTATATACAAAATTCCCAAATGCTAGTTTACTTACTGATGGTTTAAACGTGGGTTTACCCAAAGGACAAATGGGAAATAGTGAAGTGGGACATATGAATCTTGGAGCAGGACGTATTGTGTATCAAGATTTAGTTAAAATAAATTTAGCTGTAAAAAATAAAACTTTAGGTAAAGAACAAGTTCTTGTTGATGCTTTCAATTACGCAAAAACTAAAAATAAAAATGTGCATTTTTTAGGCTTGGTTAGTGATGGAGGTGTGCATTCTCATATTAATCATTTGTTTGGATTATTGGATACTGCTGAAGATTTTGGACTAAAAAATACTTTTATACATGCTTTTACCGATGGTCGCGATGTAGATCCAAAATCAGGATATGGATTTATTACAGAATTAGAAAATCACATAGAAAATACGCATGCAAAACTAGCCACTATCACAGGACGTTATTATGCAATGGATAGAGACAAGCGTTGGGAACGTGTAAAATTAGCTTATGATGCTCTTGTAAATGGTATAGGTGATTATTCAAAAGACGCTTCAAAATCTATTCAAGAAAGTTATGAAGATGATGTCACAGACGAGTTTATAAAACCCATCATTATGATTGATAATAATAATCTGCCTGTAACTACAATAAAAGAAGATGATATTGTTATTTTCTTTAATTTCAGAACAGATCGTGGCAGACAATTAACACAAGTGTTATCTCAAGATAATTTTCATGAGCAGAATATGCACAAACTGGATTTGCATTATGTTACCATAACCAATTATGATGAAACCTTTAAAAATATTAATGTTGTTTTTAAAAAGGATAACTTAAACGATACGCTTGGTGAAGTTCTTGAAGCTCACAATAAAACTCAAATAAGAATTGCTGAAACTGAAAAATACCCACATGTAACATTTTTCTTTTCAGGTGGTAGAGAAGAACCTTTTATTGGAGAAACGAGAATTTTAAGAAACTCACCAAAAGTTGCTACTTACGATTTGAAACCCGAAATGAGTGCTTTTGAACTCACAGATGCCCTTATTCCTGAGTTGCAAAAAAGAGATGTAGATTTTGTATGTTTAAATTTTGCTAATGGAGATATGGTTGGTCATACTGGAGTTATGGAAGCAGCAATTAAAGCCTGTGAAACCGTTGATGAATGTGTGAAAAATATTGTTACAAATGCACTTGAATATAGTTACACAACAATTCTTATTGCAGACCACGGCAATTGTGAAACCATGATAAATCCTGATGGCACACCAAACACAGCTCATACAACTAATCCTGTCCCAATTATTTTAGTTGACAAAGACCTAAAAACTATTAATGATGGTATATTAGGCAATCTTGCTCCTACTATTTTAGAACTGATTGGTATTGAAAAACCTGAGGCAATGACACAAAATTCATTACTTTAGTGAAAATATCAAATTAAAAATGAAACTTTATAATAGACTTACCATTGCTATAGATTTTGATGGTACCATTGTTGAAGATGATTATCCAAATATTGGTAAGCCTAGAATTTTTGCATTTGAAACCCTAAAAAAACTTCAAGATGATGGTCATCGATTAATATTATGGACGTATAGAAGTGGTGTTCGTTTGGAAGAAACTGTTGCCTTTTGCAAAAAAAATGGCATTACATTTTATGCTGTAAACAAAAGTTTTCCTGAAGAACAATTTGATTATACAAAAAGCAGAAAAATTCATGCCGATTTATTTATAGACGATCGAAATATTGGAGGTCTTTTAGGTTGGGGAGAAATTTACCAACTACTAACTGATACAAAACCACAAATGCAACCAAACAAAAAGAAAAAAGGATTTTTCGGATTATTTAAATAACACTTAGTTTTTAATTAAATTAAAGTAATCTTTATCAATAACTTCCCTATGGTCTGGATGCGCAATATTTACCAAAGCTTTTACACGTTCTTTTATGGTTTTTCCATATAAATGCGCGATGCCATACTCCGTAATAACATAATGCACATGTGCTCTTGTTGTAACCACTCCTGCGCCTGGTTTTAAGCTAGGGACAATTCTACTAATTCCTTTTTTTGTAGCTGATGGTAATGCTATTATTGCTTTTCCACCTTCACTTAAAGAGGCACCTCTAATAAAATCCATCTGTCCTCCTACACCTGAATATAATCGTGTACCTATAGAATCTGCACATACTTGTCCTGTTACATCCACTTCAACCGCTGAGTTAATAGAAACCATTTTTGGATTTTGTTTAATGATAGATACATCATTTACATAATCTGATTCGCGCATTTCAATAAAAGGATTATCATCAACATAGTCATACAATCGTTGAGAGCCCATTAAAAATGTTGCTAAAACTCTTCCTCTATTAACACCTTTATAGTTCCCATTAATAACATCCTTTAAAATAAGGTCTATAACACCATCAGAAAACATTTCCGTATGCAAGCCTAAATCTTTATGATTTGTTAAACGAGATAAAACGGCATTCGGGATAGTGCCAATTCCCATTTGTAAAGTGCTTCTATCTTCAATCAAACTCGCCACATAATCACCAATATTGTTTTCAATTTCAGTAGATTCTGGCATTAAATACAATGGCAATTGCTCGTCGCATTCAACAAACAAATCAATTTCTGTAAAATGTATAATACCATCACCATGAGTTCTAGGCATCTGTTTGTTTACTTGTGCTATCACATAAGTAGCATTATCTATGGCTGCCAAAGTTGCCTCAACCGAAACTCCTAAAGAGCAATACCCATGCTTGTCAGGTATGGAAACATGAATTAGTGCCACATCTAAATCAACAATATTTCTTTTAAAAAGCAATGGTAATTCGCTTAAAAAAACAGGTGTATAAGACCCATTACCAGCTTTTAAAGTATGACGAATGTTTTTTCCTATAAAAAAAGAGTTAACATGAAAACTGTCTCTCAATTCAGGATTCGCATAAGGGGCAACACCTTCCGTATGCAATTGGCAAATTTCTACATTACGCAACTCTTCATGTCTTGCAGACATTGCTTTTATTAAAACTTGTGGTGCAGCTGATGCCGCTTGTATATAAACTCTATGGTTTGATTGTATTACTTTTACGGCTTCTTCAGCACTTACTGCTTTATACATATCTTTTGTCTTTAGCCTACAAAATTATAGCAAAACAAAATACAAAAAACTATCAAAAGTCATATAACAATAAAAAATTAATCCAAGCTTAATTTTAAGTATCTTTGCCATTATTTTTTTGAATATGATTATAGTAAAAACTAAAGAAGAAATTGAGATAATGCGCGAAAGTGCTTTAGTAGTTTCTAAAACCTTAGGAGTGATTGCTGCTGAGGTAAAGCCAGGAGTTACCACTTTGCAGTTAGACAGAATGGCTGAAGAATATATTAGAGAACAAGGTGCTATTCCTGGATTTTTAGGATTGTATGGTTTTCCTAATACCTTATGTATGAGCCCTAACGCTCAAGTTGTTCATGGTATTCCAAATAGTGAGCCCTTAGTTGAAGGCGATATTATTTCTATTGATTGTGGAGCTATTAAAAATGGCTTTTATGGTGACCATGCATATACATTTGCAGTAGGAGAAATTGCTCCAGAAACTGAAAAACTTTTACAGGTAACAAAAGAGTCTCTTTATGTAGGCATTAAAGCCTTTAAAGCAAATAATCGTGTAGGCGATGTGGGTTTTGCTATTCAGCAATATTGCGAAGCTCATGGCTATGGTGTAGTTCGCGAATTGGTTGGTCATGGTTTAGGAGAAAAAATGCACGAAGACCCAGAAATGCCAAATTATGGTAAACGTGGTCGTGGGAAAAAATTTATTGAAGGTATGGTTGTGGCCATCGAGCCAATGATTAATTTAGGAACACATCGTATTAAACAGCATCGTGATGGTTGGACTATTACAACACAAGACAATAAACCCTCTGCACATTTTGAGCATGATGTGGCCCTTGTTGATGGCAAACCAGAGTTACTCTCTACATTTGCTTATATTCATGAAGCCTTAGGCATTGAAAGTGATGAAGAAGATGAATTTAGGCAACATGAATTAATATTATAATTATGACTACAAATATTTCTGAAATCCCTCAAAGACTTCTTATAAAAGGTATTAAAGGCAGATATATTCATACAAAAACCTCAACTATTGGATTTGTAGAAATTGAGAAAGGTGCAATTTTACCAGAACATTCTCACTTCCATGAACAAACATCTCAAATAATAGAAGGCAAATTAGAAATGACTATAGGTGGTGAAACTAAAGTTTTAGAATCAGGAATGTTTACCATAATCGCTTCTAATGTCCCTCATAGTGCTGTTGCATTATCTGATTGTATTGTGACAGATACTTTTTGTCCAGTACGAGAGGATTATAAATAATTTAATTCTTTGAAAAATCTGTTTAAATTCATATTAAATTTTTTACCACGGCCTTTCTTAATAAGGTTTAGCTATACTGCTCGTCCATTTTTAGCTTTCTTTTTAAAAGGAGATACTTATACAGACCCAATTGATGGTAAAAGCTTCAAAAGCTTTTTACCTTACGGCTATGGTAAGCAGCGCAATAATGCCTTATCACCTTCTACTTTGTCTTTAGAACGTCACAGACTGTTATGGTTATATCTTAAAAATGAAACTAATTTCTTTACTGCTAAATTAAAAGTATTGCACTTTGCTCCTGAACAAGCCTTTTATAAGCGTTTTAGAAAACTAAAAAACTTAGATTACATAACTACAGATTTAAACTCGCCATTAGCTGATGTTAAAGCCGATATTTGCAATCTCCCATTTAAAGACGACGAATTTGATGTTATTTTATGCAATCACGTATTAGAGCATATTCCAAATGACACCAAAGCCATGCAGGAATTGTACCGTGTTTTAAAGTCAGGAGGAATGGGGGTTTTTCAAATTCCGCAAGACTTGTCCCGTGAAACTACATTTGAAGATAATTCTATTACTGATAAAAAAGAACGTGCTAAAATATTTGGACAGTATGACCATGTTCGCATTTATGGAAAAGATTATTTTGATAAGCTTAGGTATATTGGTTTTAAAGTTGAAGAGGTAAATTACACCTCAAAACTTTCAAAAGAAGATATAACACGATACTGTTTAGCCAAAGGAGAAATTATTCCTGTGGTTAGGAAATAATTTGTCATTATGAGGAGTGTCAATCTGAGCTTGTCGAAGATAAACGACGTGATAATCTCATCAAACTAAAATTGAATTAAATGGATTCCGCATCAAGTGCGGAATGACAATAAACAGATTGCCGCGACTTAAAAAGACTCGCAGTGACAATGAACTACTCCTCCGGAAACCCATTTAAACTTAAGGTTTCCAACGCATTCTTTTCATTTTCAAAAATCAAGAATACTTTAAATTCAGGGTGTGATTTTAAAAACGTTTTTACGGTTTCAATTCCCATAGCCTTGAATGCTGTAGCGTACGCATCAGCCGTCATACAATCTTCAGTAATAACAGATATACTTAACAAATTGGTTTTACTGGGATAACCTGTTTTTGTGTCAATTATATGCGCATAACGATTGCCATTTTCATCTACTTTAAATTTTCTATATGTTCCTGATGTTGCCATGGCTTCATCTTTAAGTGTAATGGCTTTCATAATAGATTGTGAACCATCAAAATTTGGATTTTCTATTCCTATTTTCCATGGTTTATTACTAAACATATTTATACCCTTGGTTCGAATTTCTCCTCCAATTTCTACCAAATAGTTTTCAATATTCTGTGTTTCTAAGAATTCGGCAATAACATCTACACCATATCCTTTTGCAATGGCATTAAAATCTAAAATTGTATTTACATTTTGTTTAACAATGGCATCTTTGTTTCGCTCTACTTTATCAAAGCCAACAGTTAGCATTAAGCTGTCAATTTTTTCACTATTCAAATCATCTATAGTCCCTTCTGGTCCAAAATCCCAGGCGTTTACTAACACCCCAATAGTTGGATCGAAAGTACCATTTGTAAGTTTATGTATCTCTTTAGAAGCATCAAATACTTTTCTAAAATGGGAGTCTATTGTGGTTGTTTCATTTTTGTTAATCTTTGAAATAATAGAATTGGCTTGATATGTAGACATGGATTTGTTAATCACATAAAACAGCTTATCAAACTGTGTTTCAAAATTTAAATTAGCATCATAGGTTGCAAATTGAACAGAATAGCTCGTTCCAAAAACAGTCCCTATAACACGCTTATTAATAAGCTCATCTTTGCATGAAAACAATAAAACCGTTACTGTTAAGTATATAAGTATGCGTTTCATTTTAATTTGAATTTTTTATAATTGTAGATTCCTCATACTACAAAAGTACAATAAACAATAGTTAAGTTAATTCCCTTTTGCAAAGTATATCTTTTCTCTTGTAAGTGTCAAGATTGACATAATTACAAAAATGTTTAACTTTAAAAATAATAATCAACATCTAATCACTTAAAAACTATGAAACAAAACAGTCTATTACTTCTTACTCTTTTATCAATTTTTTCGCTTACTGCACAAATAGATAAAGATAAAGTTACTGAAACAGTTAGCAAAGCAACTATTGAAGGGCACATTTATTTTTTAACAGACGATTTACTTAAAGGACGAGAAACAGGAACTCCCGAATGTAAAATTGCAGCATCTTATTTAGCAAATACATTGCGTAGTTATGGCGTAAAACCAAATCCTAAAACTGGCATGTTTTATCAAGAAGTAAAACTAAAGAAAACCTCACCTCCATCAAATGTATCTGTAATTATTAATGGAGAAACTATGCCGAATCATGTTGCCATCATTTCTGCCGAATTTGAGAGTAATGACAAAGCTTTGTATTTAGGTTACGGCTTAGAGAGTGATTATGAAAGCAAAGATGTAACCGGTAAAATTGTAATCATTAAATCGGGAAGTGCTGATGCTAAAGATACTCGTTCTGCTTTTAGATTAAGAAGAAAGAAGCAACAACTCGCCATAGAAAATGGTGCGCTTGGTGTTCTAGAATTACTACAAACCAATGCTAACATGTGGGCGTTTATAGAACATAATTTTAATAGTTCAAGATTATCCGTTGTAGAAAAAGAAGACGAAAATTCTAAATCAGATTTTGGTTATTTATGGGTTTTAGACAAAGGTGGAAATCTCGCTGAAAGCTTAAGTCATACCAAAATAATAACAGCTCAAGTGTCGCTTAGTAAAAGTAATGATGAGATTATTAGCTCTCAAAATGTAATTGGTATTGTTGAAGGAACAGACCCAAAACTTAAAAACGAATATATTATTTATTCAGCGCATTATGATCATGTAGGTATTGGCACACCAGACGAAACAGGAGACACCATTTATAATGGTGCTAGAGATAATGCTGTTGGTACAACAACTGTATTGAGTATGGCAGAGAACTTAGCCAAATACCCAACAAAACGTTCGGCATTGTTTATATTATTTACTGGTGAAGAAAAAGGCTTGTTAGGAAG
>CAYQME010000048.1:9055-18174 GCA_964418645.1 uncultured Flavobacteriaceae bacterium | reverse complement strand
TAACTTCAAATCTAATAAAAATATTACCACTTTTTACCACTTTACTCCACTTTGTTAATAAATTTCTATCAAAAGCAAAATAACTCGTTAAAAAACAATCCAAAAGCAAGAGATAACATCTGTAAACCAGAAAGTTAAAATGTGGGTGAAATAATTAACATCACATGTTAAGAACTCAAAAAAAGATTGATAGAGGCGAGAATATTAAATCTATTACATTATAAAAAACATGCTCATTTACAAGTATTCAATTATTCCTATTGTTTACTTCCTACACTTCATCTTAAAATAAATTTATGTAGATTTGCCTTTAAGAGAAACCACAACTAAAACATGACTCATACTTTAAAAAAAGAAGGCAAATATAGCTATATAGAAGTAGGAGAAGGCAGTCCTATTATTATACTTCATGGCTTGATGGGAGGTCTTAGTAATTTTGATGAAGTCACTGATTTTTTTAGTAATAAAGGTTATAAAGTTGTTATCCCAGAATTACCTCTTTATACAATGTCTCTTTTAAAAACTAATGTGAAATTTTTCGCAAAATATTTATATGATTTTATAGCGCATAAAAAATTTGACAATGTTATCCTTTTAGGTAACTCATTAGGAGGCCATATTGCTTTATATCACACTAAACTATACTCGGAAAAAGTAAAAGCACTAGTAATTACTGGAAGTTCTGGTTTGTATGAAAGCGCTATGGGAAGTGGTTATACTAAACGTAGCGATTACGAAGTAATTAAGAAAAAAGCTCAAGATGTTTTTTATAATCCAGCAATTGCTACTAAAGAAATTGTTGACGATGTATATGCTACTGTAAACGATAGAAATAAACTTATTAAAACCCTAGCAATTGCAAAAAGTGCTATAAGACATAATATGTCTAAAGATCTACCTAATATGCATACACCCACTTGCATTATTTGGGGGAAAAACGATGCAGTAACTCCACCTGAAGTCGCCGAAGTTTTTCAGGAACTATTACCTGATTCAGACTTGTTTTGGATTGATAAATGTGGTCATGCAGCAATGATGGAGCACCCTGTAGAATTCAACCAGATTCTTTTAAAATGGTTGACTGATAGAAAATTCTAAGATTTCCATTATGAAAATTGAATCAGCAGAGTTTGTTATAAGCAATCAAGATGTTGCTAAATGCCCAAATAATAATATTCCTGAGTACGCTTTTATTGGTAGAAGTAATGTTGGTAAATCATCATTAATAAACATGCTTACCGATCGAAAAAATCTTGCTAAAACGTCTGGAAGACCAGGAAAGACTCAACTTATAAATCACTTTATTATAAATAAGAATTGGTATTTAGTAGATTTACCTGGATATGGATATGCTAGAGTATCAAAGTCTTCAAAAAAAGTATTTCAAAAATTTATAACCGCTTATTTTGAAAAACGCGAAAAGCTTGTTTCGGCATTTGTTCTAGTTGATATTCGGCACAAACCACAACCTATAGATTTAAATTTTATGAGTTGGTTAGGTGAACATATGATTCCGTTTTCAATTATTTTTACTAAAGCCGATAAATTGAAACCTAAAGCTATTGAAAATCATATTGAAGATTACAAAAGCACCCTTCTTGAAACTTGGAAAAAACTACCAAACTATTTTATAACCTCATCTTCAAAAAGTATTGGCAAAGATAAATTGCTCAACTACATTGCGTCTATTAACGCTGAAATAAAAGATTAAATCAATCTTGTTGAAGTACCAACTCTAAAGGGTTTCCTATGGCTCCATTTGGAAAACTAATTCCTAACAAAGCTGAAATGGTAGGTGCTATATCTACGACTCTTGTTTTAGTAACTGTACTTCCTTTTTTAATTCCTTTTCCAAAAAACAACAATGGCACATGTGTATCATAATTTAGTCCTGACCCATGAGTAGAACCTGTTTTACTGTACGAAATATATGCAGGACTATAAACAATCAATACATCTCCTGAACGTTTTTGGTTAAATCCGTTTTGTAATAAGAGTTCTATACCTCTATCAAACGATGCATCTCCCATATACGAAGCTGTGTAAGCTTTATCTACATCTTTATAATTAATTATTTCGTTTACAATCGCTTTTTGAACAGCTTCTAAATTTAACTTAAGCTCCAATATCTTTGCTCTATTTAAAAATATTTGACTGTTGCTTACATTTTCGATTAAATCTGTTGCACCATAAGTATTTTTCATAAAAGCACTAAGCTTAATTTTAGCTTCACGATTATTTAAATAACCCGAAGGAATTTTAACAGTTTGCAAATATGCTGGCACATTAACAGCTCCATGATCTGCTGTTAAAAACACTGTGTAATTTCCTTTTCCAACTTTAATATCTAGAGCTTTAAAAAATCGTTCCAAATCCTTATCTAAACGAATATATGTATCTTCAACTTCTTTTGAGTTAACACCAAAATTGTGACCCACATAATCCGTACTTGAAAAACTTACAGTCAAAACATCAGTAATATTATCTTGCCCCAATTGCTCACCATCTAATGCGGCTATGGCAAAATCGGCAATGATACTATTACCATAAGGCGTTACTTTTAAAATATCAAACCCACCATTCTTATCCTTTAAAACTGATAAATCATACGGAAACGTTGGTGTATCTTTACCATTAAATCCGCCTTCAAAATTGTTTAAATCGTCTCCGCTTTCAACATAAGTAGATATATCATACAAGGTGTTCCACTCTTTTAAATAAGATGCAACGTTTTTCTTCTTATTAAATTTTTGCACCCATTTCGGCAGTTCACTCATATAAAAAGAGCTCGTAATAAAATTACCTTCGTCTTTACCATGAAACCAATACGCAGCATTAGCAGTATGACCTGCTGGCAAAATGGCGCCTCTATCTTTAATTGAAATGCCAATAGTTTTTCCTTGCATTTGCGTAAACAACCTGTTTTCGTCAGCAAATGAAGTGGTTAACATTCTATGTGGTGACATTTGTCCCGCGACACTGGAAGTTCCTACAGATTGCACTGAATCGTCTCCAGCACAATACACACTTTTATTTACCTCTTTATCATACCAATTATTAGAAATTATGCCATGATATTTTGGTGTTGTTCCTGTATAAATCGAAGCATGCCCTGGGCCTGTATATGTTGGTATATAATTATAATGATTGTTTTTACAATTGAAACCTTTATTTACCATTCGTTTAAAACCACCTTCACCATATTTATTGTGAAATCGGGTTAAATAATCGTATCGCATTTGATCTACAACAATACCAACAACTAATTTTGGATTGGAAGATTCAACGATTTTATCTTGAGCACTACTAAAATTATAGCTAATAAATACGTACAACAAAAATATTATATTCTTCATTTCAGTTTTAAAAAAAGTTGACTCAAAAATAAAGATTTTAATCTTTCTTATTTTAATTAATCGTTAAATAATTCTATTTTTTTACTTTAGCGGTAACTTATTTGCATATGAATTATCTCCATAGTATTGGGCTTTATTTTTTAATGATTAAGGAAATGTTTCGCAAACCAACAAAATGGTCTGTAATGAAACAATTAATTTTAAAAGATATTGACGATCTTATAATTGGATCACTAGGTATAGTTGCTTTTATTGCATTTTTTGTTGGTGGTGTTGTGACTATTCAAACGGCATTGAACATTACAAGTCCATTAATTCCAAAACATTTGGTTGGATTTGCTACTAGACAATCTATTATTTTAGAGTTTGCACCAACGTTTATTTCCATTATTATGGCAGGAAAAGTAGGTTCTTTTATAACATCTAGCATCGGTACTATGCGAGTAACAGAGCAAATTGATGCTCTAGAAGTTATGGGAATAAACAGCTTAAATTACTTAGTTTTTCCTAAAATTATTGCCCTCATGTTGTATCCGTTTGCCATTGGTATAGCTATGTTTTTAGGGATTTTAGGCGGAATGGCAGCATGTGTATATGGTGGTTTTACTACGCTTCAAGATTATATTACAGGTATTCAGCTGGATTTTATACCATTTCATATGACTTACGCCTTTATTAAAACTTTTGTTTTTGCATTTATTTTAGCTACAATTCCATCCTTTCATGGCTATTATATGAAAGGTGGTGCACTAGAAGTTGGTAAAGCTAGTACTACTGCTTTTGTGTGGACAAGCGTCTTAATTATATTAGTAAATTATATATTAACAGATATACTTTTAGGCTAATGATAGAAGTAAAAGACTTATACAAATCGTTTAATGGCACACCTGTTTTAAAAGGCATTAACACTTCTTTTGAAAAAGGAAAAACCAGCCTTGTCATTGGGCAAAGTGGCTCTGGAAAAACTGTTTTTATAAAATGTTTGCTAGGATTGTTTCCTTATGAAAAAGGTTGTATTGCATACGACGGAAAAATATTCTCAGAGTTAACCGAAAATCAAAAACGTGACCTACGTGCCGAAATTGGTATGGTTTTTCAAGGCAGTGCCTTGTTTGATTCTATGACTATTGCCGAAAATGTAATGTTCCCATTGCGCATGTTTACAAAAATGAGTAAAAGCGAGAGGGAAGATCGTGCAGATTTTGTTTTAAAACGTGTTAATCTTGCCGATGCACATAACAAAATGCCAAGTGAAGCTTCGGGAGGAATGCAAAAACGTTCTGCTATTGCTCGTGCCATTGTAAATAACCCCAAATATCTATTTTGCGACGAACCTAATTCTGGTCTCGACCCAAAAACGGCTATAGTGATTGACAACCTCATTCAAGAAATTACAGATGAATACAATATAACCACGGTTATTAACTCTCACGATATGAACTCCGTTATGGAAATAGGTGAGAAAATTGTGTTTTTAAAAGATGGCGTAAAAGAATGGGAAGGATCAAACCAAACCATTTTTAAAACTGATAACAACGCGGTAACCAACTTTGTTTATTCTTCAAATTTATTTAAAAAAGTACGACAAATGTATATTGAAGAAAGGCAATAATACATAACTCAATTCACTCTCCTAACCACAAGTGTATCTAAATCTAATTTCTCTCTTAACCAGCGTTCTAGTTTTTCTCTTTCCTTTTCTCTTGTATTCGTATTGGTTAGCGAATCAATCCATTTTACTGAAAATACCGAAAGGGTATCAATTTTGGAAAAATTTGAGTTTATTACAGTCGAATATGAAAATTGCTCGATGTTTTCGTAATTAATTTTAACTTCTCTTGTTAGTTCAGGAAATGCTATATAATTGTCTTCAAGTTTCGACAATTGTGATACTTTATCCTCTAAAAATCTAATTTTTTGTGTTTGAGACAATAAATCTAACGAATCTCTGGAACGTAATTCTTCCATATATTTTAGATTATCGATGTTCTTAGACCTATTTTGATTAAATACTAATTTACTTTCATTTAAAGATTTATACATATCTGTTTTCATTCTGCTTTTAAGTACATTTATTGTAGACTCTGGTATTTCATCTAAGCCAAACGTATTTAATTCTATATATGAGATACTGTCCTTGGAGAATTTATAAAACGCATTTTTCTTTATATATTTATAATGTGGCAATGCTACTAATTCGCTTTTTATAAACTGTTGCGCATCTCTTTTAAAATTACTTTCTTTCAACACATTTACAAAGGTAAATCCAGCAGGAATCATAGCGAGAATAGCCAAAAAAGTTGCAAATTTTGCAATGCGACTCCGCTTTTTAGAATTCACATATTTAAGCATTGGGAAACGCAGTAACTTTAATACTAAAAACGTAGCTAAAGCAATAAAAATAGTATTAATAGTAAATAAATACATAGCTCCTAATGCCGATTTAATGCCTTTATCAAAATCGTCAAAAGAAAGTGCCAATCCATAGCCAACTGTACATAAAGGCGGCATTAAAGCTGTGGCAATAGCAACACCAAAAATTACTGTAGCAATTGTACCCTTTTTTGTTCTTGCAATAATTAAAGCTAAACCACCAAAAAAAGCAATAAGCACATCGCGTATATCTGGTCGTGTTCTACCTAAAAGTTCTGAAGTTTCTTCGCTTAAAGGAAATATCCAAAAGAATAAAAATGCCGTAATGATGCTTAAAAGAATCATTACCCCAAAATTAACTAGCGATTTTCTCAAGGTATCTATATCATTAATTGCAACTGACATACCTATTCCTAAAATAGGACCCATTAATGGAGAAATTAACATCGCTCCAATCACTACTGCTGTAGAGTTTGCGTTGAGACCAACTGAGGCTACAAATACCGAACAAATTAATATCCAAGCCGTTGCACCTTTAAACGGAATATCTAATTTAATAGCTTCAATAGTAGTATCTCTATCCGTGTCTTTACGAAAATCTAGCAGTTCGGTTAAAAACTGTTTTAGGCTTGCAAACAATCCTTTGACATCCTCTTTAACAGCCTGTTTTGATTGCTCTATTTCTTGTTCTTCTTCAGAAAAATTGAATTTACTTTCTTCCATTATTAAATATATTGGTCTCCAAAAGTATCTTTAATGTTTTGACGTAATTCCTTAATATCTTGCTCCTTATCTTTCGGAAAAATAAGCAAAACATCTTCTTTATCGACTATAATAAAATCGTTGAGTCCATCAACAACAACAATTTTTCCTTTAATAGAACGAATCATATTACCAGAAGCATCCTTTATTAAAGTTCTGGCATTAACTACTACATTTCCTTTTTTACCTGCATCAATTTTATCATATAAACTTCCCCAAGTCCCAAGGTCGTTCCAATCAAAAGTGGTGGGAAGTACATATACATTTTTGCTTTTTTCCATAATGGCATAATCCACGGAAATGTTTTCAGACTTTCCGTAATTATCCTTTATAAATCCGTCTTCCAAATTGGTATTATAAACCGAAATACCTTTCTCAAAAAGTTGATATAATTCTGGTTGATTTTTATAAAATGCCTTTACAACACTAGAGACACTCCACATAAAAATACCTGCATTCCATAAAAAATTTCCTTGCTCTAAAAACGTTTTTGCAGTTTCGTAATCTGGTTTTTCCCGAAACTGACTCACCGTTTTAATTGTATCACTTGCCTTTTTATCAAATTCAATATAACCATACCCCGTATTTGGAAATGTAGGTTGAATACCCAAGGTCATTAATGCATCATTTTGCGAACAAAAATCGAAGGCTTCTTGTACATTATTAACAAAGGCAGTTTCATCTTCAATCCAATGGTCACTTGGTGCAACAACCATTACAGCATCGGGATTTTCTTTTTGAATTTTTAATGACGCATACAAAATACAAGGTGCTGTATTGCGCATTGCTGGCTCTAAAACCACTTGCCGTTTGGTGACTTCAGGAAGCTGTTCAAAAACCAAATCGTTATATCGTTCGTTGGTAAGAATAAAAATATTTTCTTTTGGAATAATATTACTTAAACGATTAAAGGTTTTTTGAATTAAAGTTTCTCCAGTTCCCAACATGTCGTGAAACTGCTTGGGAAACGCTTGTGTACTAACTGGCCAAAACCTTGAACCAACTCCACCTGCCATTAATATGGCGTAATAATTTTTGTTCATAAGCCCCATTGTCCTACGGACATTTCCCCAAAGGGAAAATAAATTTTATTAATAATTCTATTTGAATTCTTATGATTCCCTCAAATGAGGGAATCTATTAATTAATTAATTTATTCTTTAATAATTAAACTTACATCATGAGATTCCTGCTTTCGCAGGAATAACAATTTCCACCTCAGCATTTGGATTGAAAAGATACAACTTTCCTGATTTAATTTCAACACACTCAAAACGTTTTACACGCTTGTTCCCTTTTTTAAAAATCTTGCCATTATACAGTATAAATATACTACCAAAAGGCAGCTCAAAAATATAAGTTTTGCCATTTTGTTCGTCAAATTGTTTTAAAGCTAAAGCCAAATTAGAGTCGGTATCACTACTTGCTTTTGGGTTTTTAAAGTGTTTTGCCAACAAAGGCAACAATTTAATTGGGAAAATTTCAGGATTTAAAAACGGTAACATTAAATGTTGAAACGTTCTTTTCCACTCAATGCCATGCGGTTTTATAAATTTGCCATAAGTTTTATAGGCTTCAAAATGTGCAATTTCATGAATGAGTGTAATTAAAAATCGATAGGTATTTAAATTGGAATTTATAGTAATTTGATGTTTTCCATTAGGTAATTTTTTATAATCACCATGGCGTGTTTTACGTTCCTTTTTTACTTTTATAACAAGGGCGTCATGTTGAAGTAATTTATGAACACCTGAAATTGCCGCTTTTGGAATATATTTTTGATTAATCAAACCTACATCTATAACTTGTTCATTGTTACATTAATCGACGTTTTTATTTTTTGTCCAGAAACGCTCATATCCATTTCTATTGAAGATTTTAATGGTAATCCATTTGCTCTGTCAATTTCCATATTTCCACTAATAGTTCCTTCAGCTAAAACAGATATCTTGCCTGATACATCTAACAACACAACATTTTTAGTTATAGATTTTACAGTATATACAAAATCCATTGTCATGCCTTGACTATCTTTTTCAAAATTCCATGTATCTCCAACTTTTACTGCATTCTTTGGATAAACTACACTACTTGATTGATTTGCAAACTGATCTGCATTTGGAATGTTTGGTTCTATTCTTGTTTCCAGAACTTCACCTAAATTATTTGTTTTAGCGAAAATTACCATGTCTAACATTGGTGCAAATTGCATTTGCATTTGTTTACCCATAGCGTCCAATTCGTCATCACTTTTATCAGAATTGTAAGACATCTTGTTTTCTCCTTGATTCATATCCATGCTAATCCTTGTAATCTTCATTTCTGTATTATAAACATCTCCTTCCACCTCTTTAACATCAATAGACATGTCCATTTTCATTAACATATTCATGGCAGCCATGTCTTGTTTCATGTCCATTGTCATAATATATTGATCGCCTTTATTATAGTTTACTCTTAAAAGTGTTGATTCTTGAGCCATACTTACCAAAGACATTGCAAGTAATAGTAGTGTAAAAATTTTCTTCATTTTATTTTTATAATTTATTGTTTAAAATAGTTGTTAAATATAGTACCATTTTTTGACTCTTTGAATCTTAAAATTAATTATCTATTTCATTATTAAAC
>CAYQME010000048.1:6846-8955 GCA_964418645.1 uncultured Flavobacteriaceae bacterium | reverse complement strand
CCGTATATGGTTGATTCATCACCAACATTATCTGGTACACCTATAGCATCATGAACAGTCCCAAAAGCTGAAATATCATCTAATGTGCCATCATTATTTGTATCAACATCAGTTGCTCCAGCCGCTCCTGTAAACGTCGATACTAATACTACAGTAAAAGATGGGTTTTCTAAATCGGGTATCATAACCACAAGTATTCCGTTTGCATCAAAAGTTCCTGTGACCATTGTAGCACGATCTACCAATCCAGGATTAGAACCTCCTGGATCACTTTCTATACTTAAAATCCACCCTGTAAATCCAGCATTGGGTGTTCCGTTTAGCTCAAATGAAACCATAGCTGGGTCTCCACCTACTGGATTAGGCTCAAACTCACTAATAACTTGCCCAAAAGACAAACTAGTTATTAAAATAGTAACTAATAAAATGTAAAGTTTTTTCATAAAAAAGAGGATTAAATTAATTAATAGCCTACTAATATAGTAAATTATTACCCTTAATCGATAAAAAATATCTTTTAACCATGTTTTAAAAGCAATGAGCAGTTTTAGCTCTCTATAATAGCTACATAATTATGATAATAATCATGTTTTATCTTCTTTTATTATTTAATATTTGAGTTCTTACTAAATAGTATCAAACTAAAATTTATGCCATTAAAACGTACTTGGGCAGAACCCTATAAAATAAAAGTGGTTGAACCTGTGTTTATGACCACCGAAAGGCACCGAAAAAAAGCTATAGAAGAAGCTGGATATAATACTTTTTTACTTAAATCGACCGATGTTTATATTGATTTACTTACAGATAGTGGTACCTCTGCGATGAGCGATAGACAATGGGCTGGTATTATGATGGGAGATGAAGCTTATGCTGGTAGCCGAAACTATTACCATCTAGAAGAAACCATAAAAAAATATTATAGCTATAAGTATATTGTTCCAACGCATCAAGGTAGAGGTGCCGAACATATTTTATCACAAATATTAATTACAAAGGGCGATTATTTACCTGGGAACATGTACTTTACGACTACAAAGCTTCATCAAGAACTTGCAGGTGGTAAATTTGTTGATATTATAGTAGATGAAGCTCACAATCCAGAAAGTCTATATAAATTTAAAGGAGACGTTAATCTAGAAAAGTTGGAAACTCTAATTAATACTGTTGGAGCCAATAAAATTCCATATGTATCTATAGCTACTACTGTTAATATGGCTGGAGGGCAACCAATATCTCTCAGCAACTTAAAAGCACTAAGAAAACTTACAAATAAACATGGAATACCAATTATTCATGATATGACTAGAGTTGCAGAAAATGCATTTATGATTCAGCAATACGAAGAAGGATATCAGGATAAAACTGTAGCAGAAATAGTTTATGAAATATGTGCTTTAACAGATGGCGCTACAATGAGTGCTAAAAAAGATGCCATGGTAAATATTGGAGGTTTTCTTGCAATAAATAATCCTGATGTTTACGACAAAGCACGAAATATGGTTGTGGTCTATGAAGGGCTTCATACTTACGGAGGCATGGCAGGAAGAGACATGGAAGCACTTGCTATTGGTATTAAAGAGTCTGTACAAGACGACCACATTAGAGCAAGAGTTGGACAAGTATTTTATCTTGGAGAAAAACTACTTGAAATGGGGATTCCAATTGTTAAACCAATTGGAACACATGGCATTTTTATTGATGCAAAAAAATTCTTGTCTCATATCCCACAAAACAATTTTCCAGCACAAACACTTGCTGCCGAGATTTATATTGATTCAGGTGTGAGAGCAATGGAAAGAGGTGTTGTATCTGCTGGAAGGAATAAAGAAACTGGAGAGCATAATTATCCAAAATTAGAACTTGTTAGGTTAACCATTCCAAGAAGAGTTTATACACAAGCACACATGGACGTTATTGCAGAATCTGTTCAACGAGTTTATGAAAGAAGACATTTAATTAAAGGCATGGAAATGATTTATGAACCTGAATATTTGAGGTTCTTTCAAGCTCGATTTGAAAAATTGTAATTATAAATCCACATTTGCATAAATCATAATACTAAATAAAAATGACACCTATGCGGCATAAAACTATCATAGAACCTTT
>CAYQME010000048.1:0-6746 GCA_964418645.1 uncultured Flavobacteriaceae bacterium | reverse complement strand
CAAAAGAAGGTTTGCAACCTTCATTAGAACACCCATTTAAAGGGAATATCGATATTAAAAAACTCGAAGAAACTATTATTCTATATGGGGCTGAAAATATAGGAGCAGTAATTCTTACAGTTACCAACAATAGTGGAGGCGGACAACCTGTTAGTATGCAAAATGCCAAAGACGTAAGAACCATTTGCGATAAGTACAATATATTATACCTTCTGGACTGTTGCAGAATTGCTGAAAATGCTTATTTCATTGCACATCGAGAAGAAAGTTATAAAAAAATGAGTTATAAAGCTATTGCAGAAGAAATGTTTGCATTGGCAGATGGAGCGGTAATGAGCGCAAAAAAAGATGCTTTAGTAAATATGGGTGGGTTTATAGCTTTGAGAAACAAAGAGATCGCCAATGCGTGCACTAACACTTTACTTATTAAAGAAGGCTTTGTGACCTATGGTGGATTATCTGGAAGAGATATGGAAGCTATAGCCATTGGGCTTGAAGAAGTTTTTGATAAAGATTATTTACACTACAGGATTACGAGCACTACCTATTTAGGAAATAAACTAATAGAAATGGGAATTCCAATTATAAGACCTGTAGGTGGACATGCTGTATATATTGATGCCAAAGCTTTATACAACCATATTCCTGTACATGAATATCCTGGGCAAGCTTTAACCTGTGATTTGTATTTAAAAGGAGGTATTAGAGGTTGCGAAATAGGGTCTGTTATGTTTGGTAAATACAACGATAGCTGTAAATTAATTCCAGCACCAATGGAATTGGTGCGTCTTGCAATTCCTAGAAGAGTTTATACACAAAGTCACATTGATTATGTAATAGAAACATTTGAAGAAATTAAAAAAGAAAAACTAAACTCTAAAGGAATTAAAATTACCTATGAACCAGAGTTTTTACGTCATTTTACTTCACATTTTGAAAGAATTTGTTGATACGCACTATGTAGAAAATTTAAAACTAAAAAAAACACTGTCATTTTTTATAATTTAAGCAAAAATTATATATAACATTAACTTAAACCATTACTTTAGTTTTAAATTCTAATTAAAATCCACAGAATTGAAAACAACAAGTATGACTAAAACAAAATGGGTCCTTCCTATAATAGTTATCTCTCAGTTTTTCTGTACCTCTTTATGGTTTGCCGGAAATGCTATTATGAATGACTTAGTTGTTACATTCCATTTAAATAATTCAACCCTTGGTAATTTAACTTCCGCAGTACAATTCGGGTTTATTACTGGAACTTTAGTTTTTGCACTTTTAACTATTTCTGACAGATTTTCACCTTCAAAAGTTTTCTTTTTTTGTGCTTTGATTGGTGGTCTTTTTAATTTAGGAATAATCTTAGAGAATAATACTTTAACAAGCTTACTGGCTTTTAGGGCACTTACTGGATTTTTCCTAGCTGGAATATATCCAGTTGGTATGAAAATAGCAGCAGATTATTATCAAAAAGGACTAGGAAAATCATTAGGCTTTTTGGTAGGTGCACTAGTTATAGGGACAGCATTTCCACATTTATTTAAGGGAATTACTTCTGAATTTCCGTGGCAATTAGTAATTATATTCACTTCTTCAATTGCTGGTTTAGGCGGTTTAATTATGTTTTTATTTATTCCTGATGGCCCTTTTAGAGAGCAAAGTCAGAAACTAAACTTTAAAGCATGGTTTGAAGTTTTTAAAAATACAGATTTTCGTGCTGCAGCATTTGGATATTTTGGGCACATGTGGGAACTCTATGCTTTTTGGGCTTTTGTTCCTGTTATTTTAAAAAATTATTTAAATGGCCATCCTGATGCCAATATTAATATTCCGCTTTGGTCATTTGCTATTATTGGTTTAGGAGGCGTGTCTTGTATTATTAGTGGTTATTTATCCAACTCATTGGATACAAAAAAAGTTGCCTTTTATGCTTTATTAATGTCTGGTATTTGCAGTCTCATTTCGCCATTAATATTAAGCATTAATTCTACATTGCTATTACTGTCATTCCTTATTTTTTGGGGATTAGTTGTAATTGCAGACTCACCATTATTTTCAACACTCATTGCTCAAAATGCCATTCCAAAATTTAAAGGTACAGCGCTTACTATGGTAAACTGTATTGGCTTTGCCACTACAATTGTTAGCATTCTGTTAATTAATTATCTTAGCATACATTGGAATCCTAAATATGTATATATAGTTTTAGCTATTGGTCCTGTTTTAGGACTATATGCACTTTATGATAAAAAGACTTTATGAAATGATTACAAAACCAACATTATTGATTGACATAAAAAAATGCAAGTCAAACATAAATCGAATGAGCCAAAAAGCAAAGAGATGTAACGTTGAATTAAGACCACATTTTAAAACACATCAATCTTTAGAAATTGGACAATGGTTTAAAGATGTAGGAGTCTCCAAAATTACAGTATCATCACTTGAAATGGCTTCATATTTTGCTGAAGAATGGAATGATATAACGGTTGCTTTTCCTATAAATATTCTTGAGGTTGATACTATTAATAAGTTAGCCGAAAAAATAACCTTAAATATTCTTATAGAATCTAAAGAGGCTGTTGCCTTTTTAAATAATAATCTAAAAAGTAAAGTTAATTTCTTGATTAAAATTAATATTGGAAACAATAGAGCTGGACTTTTACCCTCAAACATTCAACAAATTGAAGATATTATAAAAACATCAGAAACTTCAAATAAGTTACATTTTATTGGATTTCTTGGTCATGCAGGACACACCTATAAATGCAGAAACAAAGCCACCGCTTTGCAGATTCATAAAGAAGCTAAAGATAAAATCGTTTCTCTTAAAGACAAGTTTAGGGTTCAATATCCAAATATAATTGCTTCTTATGGCGACACACCAAGTTGCAGTATTGCTGAAGATTTTTCGGGAATTGACGAAATTCGCCCAGGAAATTACGTATTCTACGATTTGATGCAATACCAAATTGGTGCTTGCGACATTAAAGATATTGCAGTTGCTATGGCTTGTCCTATAGTTGCCATACACAAGGACATTAATGAAATAGTTATTTATGGAGGTGGTATTCATTTTTCAAAAGATAGTATTATAGAAAATGGCGAAACTATCTATGGTAAAATTGCTAGAAAAGATAGTTATGGATGGAGTAACCTAATTCCAAATATGAATGTTAGAGGATTATCGCAAGAACATGGTATTATTAGTGTTCCAGACTCAGAAATTGAGAATTATAAAATTGGAAATATTATATATGTATTGCCAGTGCATTCGTGTATGACAGCAAACTTGATGAAAAGATATAAAACATTCGATGAGAAATCTATAACTATGATGATACCTATCTAGAAGTAACTAAAAGAGTTTACAATGAAAAGTGTGAAATTTTAGGATGTTTATCGTTTAAGAGTAAAATGTCCTTTAAATTGTTTTAAATTATTTAGGTTAGCTGTAAACCAATAATCTGAAGAAGGTAAGATTGCACCATTAAAAGTACCATCCCAACCACTAGAATTGGGTGAAAGCTGCTTTAGCAATTTACCATACCTATCATAAATAAAAATTTGAACATTATTAGAGTTCTTAATTCCTCTAATTTGCCAATAATCGTTAATACCATCATTATTAGGAGTGAAATATTTAGGATAATCTATAAGAGTAACTTCTTCTTGATCACTACCACAACCGTATTTATCTCTTACATATACCGTATAGACACCTCCTAAAACATTATTAAACAAATTATTATCTTGATATAAAACACCATCTATAGAATACTCAAAATCTCCATCTCCTGATGCAATTATTTTAATAAAATTATTGTTTGATAATTCTTGAAACTCCACAGTCTCAATTCTTGGTAATACCGATCGAATCAATTCAAATTCATAAACGTTTTCACATTGAATTCCATTTTTAATTTCAGATATCTTTAAGCTATAATTTCCTGCTTTAATTAAATTAGCTTCAAAATTATTAGAAATAACCGTATCGTCTTGATATTTCCATTCCCATGAATTTAAATTTGGATTAACTGAAATTGGCAAACTAGGTTCTAGATTACATAAAAAATAGTTTTCTTCAATAGTTATTTCTGGAAGCTCATTTACTATAAGATTAAAACTTGTTTCAGTAAAACAAATAGTACTAAGAGCATTTTCAACTTTTACAGTTATGGTTTCACTCCATGCTTGTGAATTATTATAGCTAGAGGAAATTAAACTAGTTATTTCATTACCTGAACTATCAAAATAGTAAACATTAAAATTATTTTGATTACTAATAATTTCAGTCTCTAAATTGCTTAAATCAAAAGTAGAAAAACCATTACCTTCATCGCAAGCATATTTATCTAGTGGTGTATTGATGTTTGGTTTTTCAGAGGTGATTAGTAGTAGTTGAGTTTCAGAGAAACATAATGTATTAGAGTTTGTAACTCTTACAGTTAAAATTTCTTGATTTGGAACAACGTTTGTATAAGGATTTGGTAATGGATTAGATAACAAGTTTCCGTTAGCATCATAGTAGCTTACTTCCATTCCGCTTTGACTTCCTAAAACAGTACTTTCTACACCTGTTATATCAAAATATTCAGAAATTCCATCAGAATTGTCATCACAACCTATAATATCTTCCAAAGGATAAGCTACAGGTAAAATATTAACTACTAATTTAAATGTAGTTTCATTATAACAATTAACTAGGTTATCAAGAATTCTTAACGTAATTGTTTCTTCATTAATTATTTGATTAACAACTGTAGGTAGGCCACCTATTATCTGCGAACCATCTTCATGGTAAAACTCTATACTTGTATTTGGGTTGTTTGATACAATATTATTTTTTATAATGCTTAAATCAAACAGAGTAAAACCATCTGTATCGTCATCGCACTCTAACAAGTCGTTAATACTAGAAATATCTGGTACTGGATTTACAATTAAATCGAATGTTATTTCAGAGTAACAACATAGTTCATCGTTTCTGGCAATTCTCACAGTAATAGTCTCCCTATCTTTTACAGTATTTGTAAACGGATTAGGTAATACACTGTATTCATTGCCACTACCATCTATAAACGTCACTGTTTTATTGCTTTGACCTCCTAAAACCTGTGACAAAACGTTTGAAGTATTAAACGTTGAAGAAAAACCTGTGTCAAAATCATCTTCACAAGCTACAAGATTATTTATACCATAGGCATTGGGTGGTTCTTTTACCTGAATAGTTTCGGTTAAAACCTCAACACCTCCATTATTAGCTGTAACGGTTGCAGTAATCGTATAAGTACCATCAGCCGAAAAATCGTGAAAAGGAGACAAATCTGTTGAAGTATTATCTGCTCCAGATGCTAGATCTCCAAAATCCCAAACTACTTGCGACACATTGGCTACATCACTAATGCTAAATTCTTTTAAAAATTCGGAACAAATGTTTGAAATATTCATTTCAAAATTATTGGTAACGTGATTGACGTTTCCTGAAACGTTTATATATAAGTTATAATCTTCACCTGGATAAGTACTACTACCAAAAGTAAGGTCATCCGTATTAATATAATCTGGTCCAGCAACACAACCTCTGTACCATGAAGAAGCTCCATCATCTTGTGTTGTTCCAGCTATATGTGCTAGGGCAGAACCATAGGCAATCCCTTTACGCACTTCAACAAGTACTCTTTTAACACCAGCAGGAATAACAATGGGTGTATCAAAATCAAGATTGATAATTCTTAATTGATTACCTCTATATGGGAATTGGTATTCTTGACTTCGACCTAATAAATTGGCCTGGGAAAACGATGCTGGAAAGTTATCATCAATTTCATATATATTGAATTCAATTGTTGCTCCCCAAGAACCATAACTAATTCCAACTTGTCCAGAATTAATAATTAATTCTTCATTAGTTGAGACTCCAAAATCTTCTAAATAGAAGTCTCGAGCAAAGAAAGTATATTCAGAATCACATGAGTGATTCATTGTTCTAACAATATCATCGCAAAAATTATGAGTTAAAGTTGTTGATGAACCATAATTAGAAGCACTAAACTTTTCTCCTGTAACATTTATGAAAAAATTTGCATTTGGTACTGGATTATTTAGATCTGATGTAGAAGTATAGGTATAATATTCTCGACAACCTTTGAACCAAGAAATATCGTTATCTTGATTGGTACCAGCTATTAGCACTTCTTTATAATCAGGATTATATATATCCTCACTTTGACTAACTACAACTAATACTCTTTCAACACCCGCAGGAACTACAACCGGATTTACAAAATCTATATCAACAATTTCAGGAGAATTACCTATATTAGGCGCTAAAACAGAACCTCCACCAATATAACTAGGCTCAGAGTTTGGAAAGTTTGCATCTATACTAAAAACACCAAACTGTATTCCAGCACCATTGTAAGAATTACTAATTGCCACTTGGCCATACCTTATAATAAATTGCTCATCGGTAGTAATTCCAAATTCTGAAAGTGTAAAAGCTTTCGCCCAATTTTCTTCATAATCACACGAAGGCATACCATTAACAACAGGAACATTACCAACATTATGAGATAAGGTAATTTGGGCATTAACCAAAATAGTTAATAAGAAAAATATTAGGGCAAGAAAATTTTTCATATCGCTAATATAAAAAAATACTTACAATATGATTTATGTTTTAGACCTACAGCAAAAAAATATGTTAAAAGCTATTTATTCAAGGCGTAGAATTAGAAACT
>CAYQME010000047.1:0-18552 GCA_964418645.1 uncultured Flavobacteriaceae bacterium | reverse complement strand
ATTACAGCATCTAATGGAATCTTTTCTTCGACAAACTTATTTACGGTTTCTGTAACTTCTTTTTGAGAATGATATCCAAACCGACTTGCAAAATTCCCTAAAGCCCAACGAGGTGGTAAGGGCTGTTTTCCTGTTAAATCGGTATAATTATCTATTAAATCTAACCAAGAACCACCTACTATGACTTGATACGTCTTTCTTCCTGAAATGGTCTCGTAAGTGAGTGTATTGTCTTTTTTACTATCCAAATCTAAATAGCCGATTGGTGTATTATCAAAATGGATGGCGTATAGTTTTGAAGACATAACCAAAGGCATGGTGTAATTCATCAATTCGCTATGTGTTTCGTAACCATAATGCGCTCGATTATACAATTGCAAACGGTTTCCTCGACGATTCATATCCAAAGCTCTTGCTCCTCCTCCATACAGCACTTCATCTTGAGTTAAATTAAATTGAATCGCTTCTCCATTTTCAATTTTTTGATAACCTGCTTTTTCTGAAATGATTTGTTCTCCTTTGTATGAATAGGAGATTTGGAATGGTGATTTTAAAATATGTACCCTAAAATTGTCAAAAGAATAATAAAGAAATAATAAATCATGAGATGCAGATAGTTTAGCATCAACATTTTCAGATTTTAAAACAACTGCATGTGATTCATCAATAAAATCTTGACTTTTTGGAATAAATGTGGTTTCTACAATTTTAGAATTATAAAAAGTAATAATATACTTTCCGTCGTTTACATTTACTTCAATATGATTACTTTTTTCTTCAACACTTTCAAATATTCTATTAGCATTTTGCGCAAACGAAAAAGATGCTATTAAAAAGAAAAAAATGTAAGATTTAATACCTTTCATTTCTATTTCTTAAGTAAAAAAGTAAGGGGAATATCTAATCGTTTTTGCCAAGACAATTCCGAATGGTCATGCCCTTCAAACTTCAAGTTCATAAAATTAGCTTTAGTATATCCTTTATTTTTAAATATCTCATCTACTCTTGTTTTATATTGTGGATAATACTGATCTAGTGTTTTTGTTCCAAAATCAAAATAAAATTTGTGTGAATTCGGTATTGGCACTTTCGCTTCTAAATAGGTAAAAATAGCAAGTGGCATCGGATTGTTTTCCGAAGGCATAATTCCTGGCCAATGTGTCGATAAACAAGCTGCACCTCCAAAAACATCTGGATATTCACAAACAGCATACATTGACATTAAACCTCCCATACTCGAACCTCCAACAAATGTATGTTCTCTATCAGAATAGGTTGAATAATTAGAATCAATAAATGGTTTTAACTCTTTTATCATAAATTTCAAGTAATTGTCTCCTTTAAAATTTACGTTAAAATTATTCTTTTTGGCATCAGAAAGTATTGAATCTTTTAAAGTTTTCTCCATATAATCCATGGCTTTTTGTGGAAACAAATCCTGCCATCTAATATCTGAAATACTGTATGTGCCAACAACTATAAAATCTTTGATTTTATCTTCTCTCATTAACCTTGATGCTATTTCATCAACTTTCCATTCTTGTTTATTCCATGTGGTAGTACTATCAAATAACATTTGTCCGTCATGCATATACAAGACTGCATATTTTTTGGTTTTTGAATAATTTTCTGGCAACCAGATATCAACAGTTCTAGGTGCAATAAATTTAGATGGGAAACTATCAATTCGCTTTAGTACACCACTTGAAAGTTTACTATTTTTTAACTCGTGAGCTGTAATTTGATTATCGACACTATTTGTTTTTTCTTCCTCTTTACAAGAAGATAAAAAGACTATACTTAAAATAAATACTAATAATTTTAATTTCATACGCTTGTGTTTATTTATCTAACTCAATTATTAGAGATGCTTTCCCTTCTATCTTCAATATGGTTTGTAAATTAATGGTTTTACCTGAAAAAACCTCTTTTCCTGATTTGGTTTCTTTTATCATTTCTGCAAAACGGTTTAAATTCAATTCTTGTGATTCTTTATTATTATTGATTACAATCATTACTTTACTAGTATTATTATATCTAAAATAGACATACACATTATGCTCTGGAATAAAGTGCATGGTTTTACCGAAATGAATCACTTTATTACCTTTTCTCCAATTCAATAATTTTCCAGTGAAATTGAAATATGCATTTTGTGCTTCTGTTCTTCCTTCTCTTGTAAATGCATTATTGTTATCACTTTGCCAACCTCCTGGAAAATCTCTACGAATGTCGCCATCACCTTTAGATTTATCACCTTGCATTCCTATTTCGCTACCATAGTATATTTGTGGAATCCCTCTCACGGTGGCTATTAAAGTCATTACTAACTTATAGTCCTTAATATCCGGATATATTTGATTGATTCTAGTGGTATCATGATTTTCGGCAAACACCAAAATATTGTTGCTGTTGGGATATAAAAAATCGTTTGTAAAATTGTTATAAGCTCTAATCATTCCGTTATCCCAAGATGAATTTTGATGAAACATTGCTGGAATTTCATCATACAAGGTAAAATCCATAACACTTGGTAAATAGGAATTATAATTATCTATAGCTCCTATTTTGCTGTCCTTTTGCCAATATGCTATTTGTGCTTGGTCGTGCATCCAGACCTCGCCAACAATATTAAAATTTGGATATTCATCCATAATAGCTTTGGTCCATTTTGCAATAGCTTGCTTATCATTATAAGAGTAGGTATCTACCCGTAACCCATCTAAATTTGCATATTCAATCCACCAAATGGCATTTTGGATGATATAGTTTAATAGTAATGGATTGTTCTGATTCATATCTGGCATTGTCGTATCAAACCAACCATCCATACATGCCTCATAATCTACTTTTGATGCGTTACTATCAAATTGCGTTGTCATTCTGTAATTACTACGCTGGAATCCTTTTTCGCCATTTTCCCAATAATGTATCCACTCTTTTGAAGGTAAATCTTGAATCATCCAGTGCTTACTTCCCCAATGATTAGTAACATAATCCATAACGAGTCTCATATCTCTTTTATGCATTTGGGTAGCTAAATTTTTGTAATCTTTGTTAGTTCCAAAACGCGGATCAATTTTATACAAATCACTTTGTGCATAAGTGTGGTAGGAATATTTTGGTTCGTTATCTTCAAGCAAAGGTGTGCTCCAAATAGCAGTTACACCCAACTCATTTAAATAGTCTAAATTGTTAATAATGCCTTGAATATCGCCTCCATGTCTTCCTCCTTTATCATTTCTATTTACATTCTCAGCAGTATCCTCTGTACTATCATTATTGGGGTTTCCATTGGCAAAGCGATCTGGCATTAAGAGATAAATTACATCACTGGAGTCAAAGCCTTTTCTTATAGCGGAATTATCACTACGTTCTTTAAACTCATAATCTAGTGTTTGAATTACTTCACCATTTTTAGAAAATGAAATGGTTACTATTCCTGATTGAATTGCTTTAGTATCAATAGTTATGAATTGGTAGTTTAGATTTTCTATCTTCTTAATGTTTGTAATAGTAAGATTGTTGGATATTGACACGTCATAATTTGCAATATTTTTTCCATACACCATTAATTGTAGTTCTTGTTGATGCATGTTACTCCACCAAAATGGAGGCTCAATTTTTTCCACTTGAGCATAAGTAATGATTGAAAATAAGAACGATATAATAAAAATTACTTTTTTCATATATTTATTTTAAAAATAGTTCTCGACTGCGCTCGAACTGACATCTCTTATATGGATTCCTGCCTTGTGCCTCCAATAAAACTTCAGCGACATACGACAACACAGGAATGATAACAATTTTAAACCTTCACCAAACTATTATGTAAAATCATTACTGTTTTTCCGTTAACTAAAATATCTAAATCTTTGTTCCCTTCCAATTCAAAATTCGTTCCATTTTGGCATACATTCACTTTTAAAATTTGATTTCTAAAATTGATTTTAAATGAATAGGCTTCCCATTGTTTCGGGATTTGAGGGTTAAAACTTAATCTGTTATCTTTTACACGCATACCACCAAAACCTTCAACAATACTCATCCAGGTTCCTGCCATACTTGTAATATGTAATCCTTCGTCAACTTCATTATTATAATCGTCTAAATCTAATCGAGAAGTGCGTAAATAAAACTGATATGCTTGTTCCATTCTGCCTAATTTTGAAGCTTGAATACTATGTATACATGGCGATAAGGAAGATTCATGAACTGTAAAAGGTTCATAAAAATCAAAGTGACGTTTAAGTTCTTCTTGTGTGAAATCATCTTCAAAAAAGTAGAAGCCTTGCAAAACATCAGCTTGTTTAATATATGGTGAACGCAAGATTCTGTCCCAAGACCATTTTTGGTTAATTGGTCTTTGTAACTTATCTAAATTTGTTACAGTAATTAAATCTTTATCTAAAAATCCATCTTGTTGCAAATACACCTTGTGCTCTTCGGAATATGGAAAATACATATTGTCTGCAACTTCTTTCCATATTTCAATTTCTGCTCTAGACAGCTTTGCTTTATTCATTATTCTTGTATAATCAGAACTAAATTCAGCTTCAATTTTTTGAATATTTTTAATAGCATAATTAATACACCATTGGGCAGAATAGTTAGTATAGAAATTATTATTTACATTATTTTCATACTCGTTTGGACCAGTAACACCAAGTATTACCCATTTTTTATTTGTAGTAGAATAATTTGCTCTTTGTTGCCAAAAACGTGCAATTGCTATTAAAACTTCAAGTCCTTTTTCTTTAATATAACTGTAATCTCCTGTAAATCGAGTATAATTAAAAATTGCAAAAGCTATGGCTCCATTTCTATGAATTTCTTCGAAAGTGATTTCCCATTCATTATGGCATTCTTCACCATTCATAGTTACCATTGGAAATAATGCTGCTCCACTATTAAGGCCAATTTTTTCAGCATTTTCAATGGCTTTGTCTAAATGATTAAAACGATAAGTTAAAAGATTTCTAGCAATTTTATCATCTTTTGTAGCCATATAAAAAGGAATGCAATATGCTTCAGTATCCCAATATGTACTGCCTCCATATTTTTCGCCTGTAAATCCTTTTGGACCAATATTTAATCGTGCATCTTTGCCAAGATATGTTTGATTTAATTGAAAAATATTAAACCGAATTCCTTGTTGTGCCTTTGCATCACCTTCAATCGTAATGTCTGCAGTTTTCCAAATTTTTGACCAAGCTTGCTTTTGTTGTTTTAGTAAATTATCGAACCCAATTGTTGATACTTTTAATAATACTCGTTTTGAAACATCTAATAAATCTTCTTTTTTGTGATTAGTAGAAACTGTATAGCCTCCAAATTTAGTAAGTGTTAGTGTATCACCTTCTTTTAGGTCGTTTTTGTATTGAAATTCAATATAATTAACATCGTTATTGATTTCTTTTTCCTGGGTTAACTCTTTTCCGTTTAAAGAAAGTTTTGCCAACATTGATGTACATACATGAAAATTTGTTTTCATTGTATGCGATAAAATAAAGGCTTGATTATTTTGATGTGTTACATTTGTAGTATCCCAGAATTTATCGTTCCAATTAGTGTCTTCGTTAGTAATGCAACTATCTAAATATGGATGAAATTTAATTTCTGCATCAGAGTTTAATGGTGTTACAGAATATTTTATTGCTCCAACTTCGTCTATATTTAAACTTAAAAAACGAAGCGATTCAATTTTAACAACTGTATTGTTTTGTAGTGTTGCTACAAAACTACGTTTATACCAACCTCCTTTCATATTAAGTTCTCTTCTAAAATCTTTTATAGTTTTGCATTTAAATAAATCTAAAGGTTCATTATTTATAATGACATTAATTCCGATCCAATTTGGTGCGTTTAACACTTTGGCAAAATATTCTGGATAGCCATTTTTCCACCAACCTACTTTTGTTTTATCTGGATAATAAACGCCAGCTATATAACTTCCTTGAAAGGTTGAGCCAGAATACTGCTCCTCAAAATTGGCGCGTTGTCCCATTGCTCCATTGCCAATGCTGAACAAACTTTCGGATGCTTTTACATTATCAGCATCAAAACCTTCTTCAATTATGGACCAATGGTCTGGTTTTATATAATCTTTGTTCATTTTATATTCTTTTGTCATTGCGAGAAATGAAATGATGTGGCAATCTTTTCAAAAGATTCCTTCACTTCGTTCGGAATGACGTTTACTTTATTACTTTCTTTTCTACATTTATGAGTTCGTCTAAAAACTCAATACTTATTTCAGTAAAGTCATTAAACACATAATCTGCTTCATTTAAAATTGATTCTTTACCAATCCCAATGCTAATCATGTTTGCATTATTTGCGGCTAAAATTCCAGCAACCGAGTCTTCAAAAACAATACAATATTCAGGTTGTACTTTTAAACCATTTGCTGCGTTTAAAAAAACTTCAGGGTTTGGTTTAGCTTTTAAAACATCATTACCATCTACAATCGCATCAAATTGTTGAATCAAATTGACTCTTTTTAATATAGCTCTTGCATTTTTACTTGCAGAACCTAATGCGGTTGGTTGATTTTGTTCTAATAAATAATCTAATATTTTTGTGACATCTGGAAGAATTTCACTTTCATCCATCTTGTTAATATAATTGAGGTAATCGATATTTTTTATAGCCATAAGCTCTATAAACTCATCATCATTTAAGGTTTTATTTCCCCATTCAAGAATTTTTTCAAGAGAACGTGTTCTACTTATACCTTTTAGTTGTTCGTTTTGCTCTTCTGAAAAATCTATACCAATACAATTGGCTAATTTTTTCCATGCCAAATAATGATACTTTGCGGTATCTACAATAACGCCATCAAGGTCGAATATGAATCCTTTTTTATTCATGTTAAATTTCTTCTGCTTGATATGTAATTGCATGTTTATTTGTAATCAATAAATTACATAAACCAGCAATAATTAAACTTATTCCAGCTACTGTCATTGCATTTATAGCTTCTTTACCTAACAATCCCGATATGAAATTTATACCACCAAGTGCTGCAATAATTTGTGGAATTACAATAAACATATTAAAAATTCCCATAATTACACCCATCTTTTTAGGGTCTACAGAACTTGATAACATTGCATAAGGCATTGAAAGAATACTTCCCCAAGCAAAGCCTATTAGAACAAAACAATATTTTAAATTTTCAGGTGAAGCATAATACATTAATAAGAAACCTATTCCTCCAAGAATTAATGAAGACATATGCACAAACTTTCTGTTTATTCTTTTTCTAGATGTATAGAATGTTAGAAGAAGCGCAAACACCATTGATGACAATCCATAAACTCCCATCGCTGAACCTACTAAATTTGATGATTCTTGGAATGCTGTATTTGCAGTATCAAAAGCTGCTCTTTGAATTGAATTAGTCATATCATAAACAGATACAATTGGTGCTGGTGTTTGGAACACGTGTTCTGTAAGAGCTGGGTTTGCCAAACTCCACATAGTAAAAAATGCAAACCATGAAAAAAATTGAATCACTCCTAATTTTTTCATTGTTAATGGCATGTTTCCAATATTGTTTAAAATATCTGGAATAAATTGATTCTTCTTTGTTTTTTCTCGTTCAAATTCTTCAATATCTTCGGGAGGATATTCCGAAGTTTTAAAAACAGTATATAAAACACTTGATAAAAACACAAAGGCTCCAATTGAAAAAGCAACTTTTACAGACATTGGGATAACACCTGAATCTGCCGAATTACTTACACCAAGTTTAGATACCATCCAAGGTAAATTACTTGCTATCCAAGTCCCTATTCCAATAATTAATGTTTGTACAACAAATCCGTAAGACCGTTGTGATTCTGGAAGTTTATCGGCAACTAAAGCTCTAAACGGTTCCATCGAGATATTTATCGATGCGTCAAGAATCCATAAAAATCCTGCTGCTATCCAAAGTGCAGGTGAATGTGGTACAAAAAATAATGCAAGTGAACTTAAAATTGCCCCTACTAGAAAATAAGGTCTTCGTCGTCCCCATTTTACACTCCAAGTGCGATCACTCATATAACCAATTATTGGTTGAACCAATAATCCTGTTAATGGAGCTGCAATCCATAGCAACGGAATATCGCCTTGATCTGCACCTAATGTTTGAAATATTCGAGACATGAATCCGCCTTGTAAAGCAAATCCAAATTGAATTCCTAGAAAACCAAAACTCATGTTCCAAATTTCCCAAAAATTTAGTGTACGCTTTTTCATCATAGTACTTATAAAATTAATACTATTTGATAAGCGAAAAGACTTATCAAAACTTATTGTTGAGAAGTGAAAATATAAGTTTTGATTAGTTTGTAAAGATATAAAAGTTTTTAAATATTCAAAGATTAATTTCTATTTCGTAGATTTTCTTTCTATAAGTTCGGTCTCGATAACTATAGTTTGGTAATGTTCTTCTTCAAGTTCATTATCAATATCAAGTTCCAATCTATCAATCAATAAATCGGCTGCTTTTTCTCCCATTTTTTGGGCATGTTGGCTTACCGTTGTTAAGCTAGGGGTTGCGTGTTTAGATAAAACGCCGTCTGTAAAACCAATAACTTGAAGCTTTTCAGGCATTTTTATTTCTTTCTTTCTTGCCACTTTCATTGCTGTAATTGCATACAACTCGTTTACAGCAAAAATACCGTCAATATTCTTATTGTTATTAAAAAATTGTTCAATTTCATTTTCTAAATCTTCTAAATGATCTTCAGAATCAAGCTCTACATCAATCTTTAAAATTAAACTTGACTTTGGATACATTTTATTTTCTTCAAGAGCAGCTATATAGCCTTGGGTTCTTAACCTCCCTACACTTACATAGTCTTTTGTTGTAATGATGGCTATATTTTTACATCCATTTGAAACCAATTTCTTTACGGCTTTTCTTGATCCTTCAAAATCATCAACTATAACTTTATCACAAACAATTTCGCTTACAGCTCTATCAAACATAACTATTGGCATTCCTTGATTTATAGTTTCGTTAAAATGATGATAATCTTGTCGCAACAAGGTCTCCTTAGAAATAGACAAAATAAATCCGTCAATACTACCATTAGCAAGCATCTCCATATTTATAACTTCTTTGGAAAACGATTCGTTTGACAATCCTACAATTACATTGTATCCTCTACTATTGGCTACCAATTCAATCCCTCTAATAACTTTTGAAAAAAAATGATGTACTATTTCAGGTATAATTATACCAATAGTTTTTGTTTTTCTGTTCTTTAAACTTAAGGCAATATTATTGGGTCTATAATTGTAGAGTTTTGCAAAAGCCTTAACTTTCTGTCTGGTATCTTCACTTATCTCGATACTATTCCGTAACGCTTTTGAAACTGTTGAAATAGACACATCTAATTCTCTTGCAATTTGCTTTAAAGTAACCTTTCTTTTCATTAATCTTTATGTATTAAAAACAAATTTAAGATTTTAATATTTATAAGCTACTTTTACTCTTTTGTAGCTTCAATCCCTCAAAGTTAAAAAAGTTTTCAACACGAAAACGTTTTCGTAAATAATTACTTATATAGTATACTATTCTTTACGTAAAATTTACATAGGTTTAACATTGAGAAGTGAAAATATAACAAATTAAACTAATTTAATAGTATTGTATGAAAACAACTATAAATAGCTTACTGTTTTTACTGTTCATTATGCCTGTCTTTATTTTTGGACAATCTACAGTAACAGGAACAGTAATGGAAAAATCATCATCTCAACCACTCCCTGGAGTTAATATTCTCATAAAAGGAACCGCACAAGGAACGGCAACAGATTTTGATGGAAATTATCAAATTTCAGTTAATAACGGAGATGTCATCGTTTTTTCTTATGTTGGATACAGGACATTAGAAATTACATATACCGGACAGATTACAGTTGACGCTCAACTGGTAGAAGATACTGCCCAATTAGACGAAATCGTTTTAATTGGTTATGGTAGTGTAAAAAAAGAAGATTTAACGGGGACCACAGAATTAATAACTTCAAAAGATTTTAATGAAGGTCCTATTGTTTCTGCGCAAGAACTTATTTCAGGGAAGCTCGCAGGTGTATCTGTAACTTCTGGTGGTGGAGCTCCAGGTGAAGGACAAAACATTATTATTAGAGGGCTTGGTTCATTATCATTATCTAGTGCTCCATTAATTGTTATTGATGGTTTGCCTCTAGATGGTGGAGGCGTTGGTGGATCAAGAAACACTCTTAATCTAATTAACCCTAGTGATATTGAAAGCATGGTTGTCCTAAAAGATGCTTCAGCAACAGCCATTTATGGCTCACGAGCTGCAAATGGTGTTATTATAATTACGACCAAAAAAGGAAAGGATTCCGAGTTCAAATTCAGTCTTAATTCTTCAATGACATTTTCAAATCCAATAGATAAAGTAGATGTTTTATCTGCTGGTCGCTTTAAAGGATTAGTGAATCAAACGGGTGATACGGACGCTATTTCTAGATTAGGGTCTTCTACAACGGATTGGCAAGATCAAATTTATGTTGATGCTGTAGGTACCGACAACACCTTTAGTGCTTTAGGAAGTGCTTGGGGAGTACCTATGAGAGCTTCTGTTGGTTACTCTGATAGAAGTGGAGTTTTAGATCGCGATAATTTTAAACGTACTACAGCATCGTTAAGTTTAACCCCTTCTTTATTAGATGATTACCTAAAAATTGAATTGAATGCGCGTGGTATGTACACCGAAAACACATTCGCTAATAGAGGTGCCATTGGTAGTGCGGTAGCATTTGACCCTACACAAGCTGTTAATGATCTTAATTCGCCTTTTGCAGGTTATTTTTCTTGGATTGACCCTAATACTGGGAGTCAATTTAATTTAGCTCCGTCAAATCCTGTGGCTTTAATTAATTTAGTAGATGATACAGCCGAAGTAAGACGTTTTGTTGGGAATGCTAAATTTGATTATAAATTACATTTCTTTCCTGATATAATTGCAACTATTAATGTAGGTTTAGACAAGTCAAATAGTGGAGGTAGAACCCTTACTTCGGAGTTTATCCCAACATCAGATCCTACTTTTAATGGTGCTAGAACAACTTTTAATCAAGAAACAACAAACCAATTATTTGATGCCTATTTAACTTATAAAAAAACAATTAATGATGTACACAACATAGTTGCTGTTGCTGGATATTCTTACCAATCTTTTGAGTTTGATGGTTTTAATTTTGACAGTGAAAAGCAAGAACAAGGCAATACTTTTGAATTTGTAGATAAATCTAAAAGTGTATTGTTATCCTATTTTGGTAGATTTAATTATGATTACAAAGGCAAATATTTACTAACTGCAACGTTAAGAGCAGATGCTTCTTCTAAACTAAATCCTAGCGACCGATGGGGATATTTCCCATCTGGAGCTTTAGCTTGGAACATTCATAAAGAAAGTTTTATGGAAGATTCATTTATTAATCAATTAAAATTACGTGTGGGTTATGGAGAAGTAGGTAATGTAAATGGATTGGCAGACTATCAATTTTTAACCAGATATACAGGCAGCCAAAGTACTGCAAATTATCAATTTGGAAATGCCTTTTTACAAACCTTTAGACCAGAACCTATAAACGAAAAATTACGCTGGGAAATCGTAGAAACTATAAACTTAGGTTTAGATTATAGTATGTTTAACAGTAGAATATCAGGGTCTGTTAATGTTTATAAAAGAAAGACCAAAGACTTAATAGCTCCAGCTTTTGTAGATCCCTTTACCAACTTTGGCAACAGAATAGATGCTAATATTGGCGACATGGAAAACAAAGGGATAGAGCTTGCATTTAATGTTACACCAATACAAACTGAAGATTTTGAATGGAGCATAGGCTATAATGTAGCATTTAATGACAATGAAATAACTAGGCTTCCATTTGACCAGCCAGTTGGAGGTATTAGTGGTGGTGTTGGAAATAACATTCAAGTACATACTGAAGGTGAATCACCATTTAGTTATTTAGTTTACGCTCAAGTGTATGATACAAACGGAAGGCCTATTGAAGGCGCTTTTGTTGACAGAAACGGAGATAATATTATAAACGACGATGATCGGTATATCTATAAAGATCCTTATGCAGATGTGATTATGGGATTAAACACGAATCTATCTTATAAAAATTGGGACTTATCAGTAGTCTCAAGAGCCAATATTGGCAATTATGCATACAACAATGTAGCCTCTAGTACAGGGTATTTAAGACGTGCAACTGAAAATAATATTTTAACAAACATCCATTCCAATTATTTCAATACAGGATTTGTTAATACAACCGAACGGAATTTATTAAGTGATTTGTTTATACAAAATGCATCATTCTTTAAAATTGATTATATTACGTTAGGATACACATTACCAAAAGACACGTTCAAAGATATGAATTTAAGAGTTTACGGCTCTGCCCAAAACGTATTAACTGTTACTGATTACAAAGGGCTAGACCCAGAAATTTCAGGTGGTATTGACAATAATTTTTATCCAAGACCAAGAACCTTTGTTTTTGGTGTAAATATTGATTTTTAATAAAAATTTAGAAAAATGAAAAATAAAATTTCAAAAATCATTTTTAGTGTAGCTATTATATTTTTTATAGCTTCATGTACGGATGACTTAAATCAGTCACCGATTGATCCTGATAGCTTTACAGAAGAAGATGTATTTGCAAATGTAACCGTTGCTAAAGGTGCTTTGGCAAAATTGTATAGTTCTTTAGCACTTACTGGACAACAAGGACCCGCAGGTCAGCCTGATATTGCTGATATTGATGAAGGATTTTCTCAGTTTTCGAGAATGCTATTTAATCTTAATGAATTAACCACAGATCATGCTGTGGTAGGTTGGGGAGATCCTGGTTTACCAGATTTGCACGGTATGTTTTGGTCAAGCGGAAATGATTTCACCGAAGCCATGTACACCCGTTTGGCACAAGAAGTGAGTTTTGCCAATTCATTTATACAAAATGCAAGTGCATTAACAGGTGCAGAAGTGGAAACATTTATTGCAGAAGCTCGATTTTTAAGAGCTTATGCTTATTATAACCTTATCGATTTATATGGAAATGTGCCATTAACAACTGAAATTTCTACTGAGCTACCTCAACAAAGCAATAGAACTGAAATATTCGCATTTATTGAGTCGGAGTTGTTAGAAATCCAAGATCAATTAATGCCAAGCAGTGCTAATGAATATGGTCGTGTAGATCAAGTGGCGGCTTGGGCATTATTATCTAGATTATACCTAAATGCCGAAGTTTGGACAGGAACGCCTAGATTTGGTGAAGCTGTAACATTTTCTAGTAATGTTATGAATTCATCGTATAGTATTAACATGAATGATGCTAATGGTAACGGCACAGCTTATGACGAATTGTTCTTAGCAGATAATAATACCAATGGTGCTCAAAACGAATTTATTTTTGCTTTAAACTTTGATGGTCTTCAGTCTCAAACTTTTGGCGGAACAACATTTTTAGTTCATGCATCTATTGGAGGCAATATGAACCCTGCAGATTTTGGAGTTAATGGAGGCTGGTTTGGATTACGTACTACTATAAATCTTGCTAGTAAATTTGAAGTAGATATTAATGCATCAAATAATGCTTTGGGAACGCTCTCAGATTGGGGCCTTGTTGGAGATGCAACTATCAATGGCTGGAATGGTCCAGACATGGAAATGTACCAAACAGGGACTAATCAATACGCCCTTTATGCAGATTTAACAGCAGGATTTATCAAATTCCGTTTTAATGAGGATTGGGGTCAAAATTTTGGAGATACCGGAGCAGATGGATCTTTGGAACCAGGAGGTGACAATATTGCTATTGCCAGTGATGGTACTTATTTTATTACATTAGATTTAGATAACTTAACATATGCTGTGGTTTCTGCCTCAGGTGATAAAAGAGGGATGTTCCATACAGATGGTCAAAATTTAGAAATAGCAAGTATTCCACCTTTTAAAGAGGGTTATGCAGTCACTAAGTTTAAGAATGTAGATTCTAACGGAAATGCTGGAAGTGATACCACTGGAAATTTTGTAGATTCAGATTTACCTTTAATTCGTTTAGCAGAAATATACTTAAACTATGCAGAAGCTAGCTTAAGAGGCGGTGGTGGTGATTTATCATTAGCAGCAGCAAAAATAAATGAATTAAGACAACGTGCTTATGGAAACACATCTGGTAATATTAGCAGCAGCGATTTAACATTAGATTTTGTTTTAGACGAAAGATCTAAAGAATTATATTGGGAAGGTCAAAGACGTACCGATTTAGTACGCTATAATTACTTTACTTCAAGTAATTTTTTATGGCCATTTAAAGGCAATATTCCTAACGGATCTTCAGTAGACCAGTTTAGAAATATCTATCCTTTACCTGTTAACGTTTTATCCATAAACCCTAACCTTACTCAAAATCCAGGGTATTAAAAATTAAAAAATAGAAATAATGAAAAAAATAACAATTTTAGTATTATTAATTATAACTTCATTAGGATATTATTCTTGTGAAGACGACGACAATTTAAAATTTATTGCCAAATCTCCTGAAGCACTTTCTTTTACTAATTCTTTTTTAGATGAATATGTTTTAACATCGGCAACTGCTGGGAATTTAGGAGAACGCTTTACATGGAATGATGCAGACTTCGATGTACCAACCGTTGTAAGCTATGACTTAGAAAAATCTATTTTAGGTGACTTTTCTGATGCTGAAGTTATAGGCACAACTACTGAAAATGAATTAGCTGTAACCATTGGAAATTTACTTAGTTATGCAACTGATTCAGGTTTAGATAATGATCCAAATTCTGAAGCACCAAATACGGGTGATGTCTATTTTAGAATTAGAGCTTACGTTGGTAACTCAGGTCCTGATACCTTTTCTCCAATACAAACACTAACCCTTGTTTTGCCAGAAGATACTGGTGCTCCTGCGGCTTCAATTTCTAGTTGGGGTGTTGTAGGTTCTGGTTATAATAATTGGGGAGCTTATGCCGACGGTTATTTCTACACAACAGACCAACCAAATGTTTTTGTGTCTTATGTAACTTTATTTGATGGAGAAATTAAATTTAGAGAAAATAACGATTGGGGAAATAACTTTGGTGATACTGGTGCCGATGGCACTTTAGACACTGGTGGAGATAATATTGCAGTTACTGCTGGAAATTATAAAATTGTTATCGATTTTAATACCAATACATACACTATCGAACAATTTTCTTGGGGTGTTGTAGGTTCTGCTTTCAATGACTGGGGAGCTACTCCTGATGGTAAATTCTATTATGATTATACAACAGATACTTTTAAAGTGGGTATTAAATTACTTGACGGTGAAATGAAGTTTAGATTTAATAACGATTGGGCTCTTAATTTTGGAGATACTGGTGCAGATGGAACTTTAGATGATGGTGGAGATAATATTGTTGTTAGTGCTGGTCATTATGCTATCACATTAGATATTAATGCAAACACTTATACTATTGAAGCTGCTGACCTTTGGGGTGTTGTAGGCTCTGGTTATAACGATTGGGGAGCTACTCCAGACTTTACATTTACTGAAGTAAATCCAGATGTTTGGATTGCTGAAGTTGTTACACTGCTTGATGGCGAAATAAAATTCCGTATCAATGATGATTGGGGTGTTAATGTAGGAGATACTGGTGCCGATGGAACTTTAGATAATGGCGGAGATAATATTGCTGTAACAGCAGGAAATGCTAGAATTTGGATTGATGTATTGAATAATACCTATACAATCAATCAATAAAAATTCTTATAACATATAAATGAGTAAAAATAAAAGGGTTGTTTAATGATGAAACAACCCTTTTTTAAGTAACGCTATGAAAAAATTATTACTCCTCTTCTTCTATTGCATCCCATTCGTTATGCTTTCACAAGTAACTACTAATCCAGATCCAATTGAAGTAAATCTACCTGTAACTATTACTGTTGATGCTAATAGTGTTGCAACAGATTGTAATGGTTTTAGTAATCCTACCAAAATATATGCACATTTAGGAATCGGTAACGATACTGATCCTTGGGGATTTGACGTTGTTGGCAATTGGGGACAAGATGATGGCATTGGCTTAATGACAAATAATGGTGATGGCACATGGAGTATTACTATTACTCCAAATACTTATTTTAGTTTAACCGCTGGAGAAGAAGCCACTGCCACCAAAATGGGTATGGTCTTTAGAAACGAGGACGGCAGTCAAGAATTTAAAAATAATGGTTGTACTGATTTTTTCTTTAATGTTGGTGCTTTTCAGGTAACTATGATTAATCCTAATCCTAGCGGAGTAATTCTGTTAAATTCTGGTGGTAACACACAAATTTTAGCTCAGAACACAAATGGTCCTGCAAACTATGAGTTGTTTGCAAATGGAGTAAGTATCCACACACAAAACAATACTACCTTTTATAATGGTTTTTTATTTACCGGGCTAACCGAAAATCAACATTGTGATTTGGTGATAACTCAAGGGGGATCTAGTATTACGAAATCATTTGTGATTTTGGTAAACAATACGGTTACCCAAAGTATGCCAGCTGGATTAGAAGATGGCATAAACTATGATAGTGGTGATAACACAAAAGCTACTTTAGTTCTTGATGCACCAAATAAAGATTTTATTTACGTTGCAGGAAGTTTCAATAATTGGAAACCAGCTGCTGTATATGCTATGAAAAAAGATGGTACCACAGGTAAATTTTGGTTACAACTTACCGGATTAACACCTGGGGCTAATTATACTTATCAATATTGGGTTAGTGCTCTTACACCTGTTGCTAACTCTCCAAAACTTGTTAAAACAGCCGATCCTTTTTCAACATTAGTATTATCACCTTTTGATGATCCTGGAATTCCTGCTTCATCTTATCCAAACTTACCAGCATATCCTGTAGGTCAAGAGCGCGAAGTTACAGTACTTCAAACAGGACAAACACCATACAATTGGCAAGTTACTAACTTTGTAAAACCTAAAAAAGAAGATTTAATTATTTATCAAGTTTTAATACGCGATTTCGATCAAAATAGAACTTATCAAGACCTTATAGATCGTATCGATTATTTTAAAAACTTAAATGTTACAGCTATTCAATTACTACCAAACATGGAATATGAAGGTAACGAAAGTTGGGGTTATAATCCAGCCTTTCATATGGCATTAGATAAATTTTATGGAACAGAAAATAAGTTTAAAGAATTTGTCGATTTATGCCACCAGAATGGCATAGCCGTCATTCTAGATTTAGTTCTAAACCAAGCCTTTGGAAGAAACCCTATGGTGCGTATGTGGATGGATGATCCAGATGGAGATGGTTGGGGAAGTCCTAGCTCAGAAAGTCCATACTTTAATCAAGTAGCTACCCACGCTTTTAGTGTAGGTAATGATTTTAACCACCAACAATCAAGAACTCAAAATTATGTGCAACGTGTCATTAAACATTGGGTTGAAGACTTTAAAATTGATGGCTTCCGTTGGGACTTAACTAAAGGGTTTACACAAAATTGTACAGCTAATGACGCTGCATGTACAGGAGCATACCAACAAGACAGAGTAGATGTTTTAAAAGCCTATGCTGATTATTCATGGAGTTTAGACCCAAATCATTATGTGATTTTTGAACATTTGGGTGATGCAGGAGAAGAAACAGAGTGGGCAAATTATAGATTTGCTGAAGGTAAGGGCATTATGCTATGGGGAAAAATGACCGATCAATACAATCAGTTAACTATGGGTTTTAACTCTAATAACGACATAAGTAGAATGGGGCATTTAGCACATGGGTTTACAGGAAAACGATTAGTGGGTTATGCCGAAAGTCATGATGAAGAACGCTTAATGTACAAGAATTTACAATTTGGAAACACATCTAATCCTGCACATAATGTAAAAAATCTTAATACTGCCCTCTCAAGAATGAGTGCGTTAGGAGCCGTTTCTTTAACTATACCTGGTCCTAAAATGATTTGGCATTTTTCTGATCTTGGTATGGAGAATTCCATTTTTACATGTAATAACGGAACGGTGAATAATCCAGATTGTAAACTAGACACAAAACCACAACCACAATGGACTAATAATTGGTTAGCCGATACTAATAGAAACCAGATTTATAATGATTGGTCCAGATTAATTTCTCTTAAAACTACTGAGGCTGTTTTTGAAGGTGATTATACAATTACCACAAATACCCTTACTCCTAAAATTTACATTTTTGATAATACAATCGCTTCAACCAATTTAAAAAACGTGGTTATTCTAGCAAATTTTGATGTTGTTAAACAAAATGTAATACCTAATTTCCCTTATACGGGAACCTGGTACGATTTAATGGATAATACCGGAAGTACATCCATAAATGTTACTAATGTTGCAACTCCTATTAGTATTCCACCTGGTGAGTTTAGAATTTATGGAAATCAAGGCGTAACTTTAGGAACCAAAGACCTAATATCTGATTTAGATTTAGTTATTTATCCAAATCCTGT
>CAYQME010000046.1:4678-18647 GCA_964418645.1 uncultured Flavobacteriaceae bacterium | reverse complement strand
AACAACCACAACATTAGAACAGTTATCGGTATATGCCGCTGCAACATCAGCTTCACTAGGACCAACAGGTGCCTCACATAAGTCTAAATTAGACATCTCTGGAGGTAATGTTCCTGTTAATACAGGTGCAGTGTTATCATATATATAAATATATTGTACTTGATCGTCTGCTTTATTACCACACTCGTCCATTAATGACCATGTTCTAGTAATTAAGCTCGTTCCTGGGCAGTAATAATCTGAAAGTTTATCAGAATATGTTGCCTGTAAAGGATATACATTACAGTTATCGCTCTCATTATAAACATCTCCAGTATAATAAGGATCTGCATTATAAGTACAAGTGGCATCTTTATAGATAGTTGTATCCTGAGGTGCAGTAAATGTTGGTACCGTAGTATCTACTATTACAAACTCTGCAGAAGTTGTAGAACTTAATCCACAATCGTCAGTTACTGTAAATAATACCGTAATACGACCTGTATAACCACACTCATCTGTAAATGATTTACCATCGTAATCGTTAGACCAATCCAAATAATCATCACATAAATCTAAAGCAGTTGCGCCACCATTATTGGCTAACCAATAGTAGAATTGATACATGTTGCTTCCACCTTGAGCAGATGCTTCATCGATAGTTTCATCGAAACCACCATTACACTCAACAATCATATCTTGTGCTTCTTGCCCAATAGCAGGACTGTTTGTATCTACTACATGGAATGAAGCCGTTGTACTTGTTGTATTACCACACTCGTCAGAGGCCGTAAATGTTGTATAATAGTACGTGTCGCATGCATTTCCATATTTGTAATAATCATATCTCCAAGTAATATTTGAACATGCATCAGGAGATGCAACAGCACCACCATTGGTATATAGCCAGTTATCAAATTGAGCTTGATTATTAGTACCATAAGCATCTCCACCTATACTACCATCACATTCTACAGTCATATCAGAAGCAGGAGTAATAACTGGTGCAATACTATCTTCTATAGAGAACACAGCTGTTGACTCAGTATAATTACCACAATCGTCAGTAGCTCTAAACGTTACCGTTACAGAACCTGTGAATGTACTACATCCACCTGTAAAATCATTTGGATAATCTGTTAGGTTTTCCCATACATCTTTTCCATAATAATCTACATAGTGTTTAAGTACTGGACCATCATGAGACCAAGTTACACCAGAACAATCGTCTGTTGCAGTAGCACCACCATGGTTTGCTAACCACACTTCGTATTGGTTAGTGTTTCCTTCACCATCACATTGTACTCTTAAGTCTTGTGCTGGTTTTCCATATGGGTCTGTAGTATCTACAATATAGAATGTCGCAAAGGTTTTAGATTCGTTACCACAATCATCAGATACAGTAAATACAATCGTTTTTTGACCTGTTGCTCCACAATCATCAGAGAAAGGATGAGAGGCATCATCGTTAGTCCAAGTTAAATCAGTATCACAATTATCTTCAGCAGTTGCGCCACCATTGTTGGCCAACCATGCTGCATATTGTTCAACATTACCATCACCATCACACTCAACTGTCATATCATCGGCAGCAAGTAAGATAGAAGGGTTAATTTCATCAACTATATTAACTGTTAAACTAGCATTACTAATTCTTCCACAGTCGTCAATAAATTCATAAGTTACTATAAAACTACCACAGCTTTCAGCTATTGGTGTATAGTTTGGTTTTGCATAACCACTAATACCACAATATTTGCTAGAGCGACCATTTGAATACCATAAATCTGGAATATAACTAGCTACATTAGCTTTATCTGCACAAGGCACATAAATATCTTGAGTATAATCAAAATAGGCTTGAGGTGCTTCACTTACTTCAATAGTTTGTGTATAAGAATTAGAATTTCCACAATTATCTACAATACTCCAAGTTCTTAAAATTACACCACCTGCACAACCTCTGTCGTCTAATTTAGACGTATCGTCTACAGATACTACTTTCCCGCCATTAGCACAATTATCATCCCAATATAATTTTTGTGGAGCTGGAATATTATCGCAGTCTACAAATATTTTTTTGGCTGGAAGATCACTAGTAAACCATGGGTCTTGAGTATCTCCTCCTGTATAAGTAATAGATATATCTATTGGTTCTGTACAACCATCCCAAACAGTATAAGAATAGATTACTATCCATTTGCAATCATCTTGCTTAGATTTAGTTCTAAATGTAACTAAATCGCCTGCTTTAACATGACTACAGTTATCTTTGTATAAGTTAGCAATATAATCTACAGAATGTGGTGCAGGAATATCTGCATAGCAAAGGTTTAAATCTTTTGCTCCTGGAGGGATTACAGCGCCTTTTTTAAGTTTTGGCTGTGTAGCGTCTCCACCATTATACTGTACTGTATAGGGTTCTATCTCACCTGCACACTTTAAAGTGTATACATAATAATAGGTCCAACTACAGTTAGTGCTTCCTTTTGTAAACCCAGAAGCAACACCCCATTCACCATCTACACCATTTATTACAGCAATTGGCTCTAATAAAAATGCTTCGGTACTTGCACGACAAGCATCGAAAAATGGATCTGTCATTAAGTCTGCAACAGGAGTCGCCGCTGGAACATCAGCCATACAGCCATCAATTGTGCCTGCAAGAAATCCGCCTCCTAGATTTGGATTTTGAGCAAACATTGCTCCAGAACCCAATGCAAAAAACATAAATAGCATTACAGCTTTCATGCTTTTGTCTTGTAGCCTCTTAATATGAGGACTACAACAAAATAAATTAGTAATAGAATGCCAGTAGGCTCTACCACTACTCTTGGTAAAATTGTTCATAAACATAACATTTAGATTTAATTAAAATTATTTTAACATTTCACAATAGCTTCGCAGCTATTTACATAACTAAATAGAATTTTAAGAACACAGTAGATATAGGGTTTAACAATAATTTATAGTGTTAAAAAGATTGCTCTTAAAAACAAAATAATACTGTTTTAAATAATATTTACCTGTTACGGCAAACATTAATTAATAAAATGTGCTAATAATCAATAAATTGTTGTGCTATTAAACAATTATTTTTAAGGTAGTAAAACAATTAAATAGTATATAGGTGTTAACTACTTAATTGAATAAACTGATATATAAATACTTGACATAATTATATATTCCAAAATTAGAGCATCTTTTTCGAAATCACAAATGAGTTCAACTAATTTTTAGGTATTTAAACGAAAATATTAAGATTTCCCTAACTTAAAAAGCTCGTAGCATCAATGTTTACAGATGATAGGAAGCTATTAGTTTCTAGAATATCGTTGTGTAAAACTCTGTCCTCATGCACAAAAGAAACCTCAGTCCTATAAGCGTTTATAAAGGATTCTAAGAAAGGAGAGGTTTTTAATGGTGCTCTAAAATTCAGAGCTTGGGCAGCATTTAATAACTCAATGGAAAGCACATTTTCTACATTATAAACTAATTGATATGCTTGCGTTGCAGCATTTGCTCCCATACTTACATGATCTTCTTGACCGTTGGAAGAAACGATAGAATCTACACTTGCTGGTGTAGCTAATTGTTTGTTGGCACTTACAATACTAGCGGCCGTATACTGAGGAATCATAAATCCAGAGTTTAAACCAGGATTATCAACTAAAAAAGCTGGTAACTCTCTTTGACCTGAAACTAATTGATACGTTCTTCGCTCCGATATACTTCCAAGCTCAGCCATTGCAATTTTCAAGTAATCTAAGGCTAAAGCTAAAGGTTGTCCATGAAAGTTTCCACCAGAAATTATTTTATCTTCTCCTTTAAATATATTAGGATTGTCGGTTACTGCATTAATTTCAATTAAAAACGTTTTGGTTACAAATGCTAAAGTATCCTTTGTGGCACCATGAACTTGTGGCATACATCTAAATGAATATGGGTCTTGAACATGTTTCTTTTTTTGAGAAATAAGCTCACTATCTTGAAGAAATTCTTTAATACGTGTTGCCGTTTGTAATTGCCCATTATGTGGTCTTACTAAATGTACTAACTCATCGAAAGGTTCTATTCTCCCATTATAAGCATCTAAAGACATGGCTCCTATTAAATCGGCAAAATATGATAGCTTGTATGACTTTAATAGTAAATGTATACCATAAGCACTCATAAACTGTGTACCATTTAACAATGCTAGCCCTTCTTTTGATTGTAATTGTATAGGTTTCCATTTAAACTTATCATTAATACTCCTTGCTGTCTTTACTTCTCCATTATACCAAACATCACCTTCTCCAATTAAGGGCAAAGATAAATGTGCTAATGGCGATAAATCTCCCGAAGCGCCTAAAGAACCTTGAGTATAAACTACTGGAAATACATCATTATTATAAAAATCGACCAAACGATTTACCGTTTGCAACTGGCTCCCACTATGACCATAGCTTAGAGACTGTATTTTAAACAATAGCATAAGCTTTACAATCTCTTTAGGGACCATATCTCCAGTACCACAAGCATGAGATTTCATAAGATTCTCTTGTAGCTTAGTAAGGTTATTAGAAGTAATCTTTACATTATATAAAGAACCAAATCCTGTATTAATACCATAGATAGGGTCGCTATGAGTTTCTATTTTACTATCCAGATAATGTCTGCAATTTTGAATCTTTTCAATAACTTCATCAGATAACTTGAGTGTCTTCTTTTCAGAAATAATATTGTTTATAGTAATTAAATCAAGCGTTTTAGTAGTTATTACATGGACTGATCTCATAGTATAGAATAATTATGCGCCAAAATTCAACATTCAAAAAATTATATCCAAATAAATGTTAATTATTATGTGTTTATAATGCTATTCTATTATTTTTGGATTTATAAAAACTAAAACAATAATAGTAATGAAAAATTTATTAGCCCTAATAGCCCTTGTATTTATTACATTAGCTTGCCAAAACGAACCTAAAAATTATGTAACACTTTCAGGCAAGATAACCAATCCACATACTGAAAAAACCATAAAAGTATTTAAAGGTAGCGATTATGAAAAAATAATTACAGTAAACGATGATGGTACATTTAGTGATACACTTAAAGTTATTGCAGGAGATTATTCATTTAAACATGGTGATGAATATGGTTCTATATATTTAAAAAATAATAATGTATCTTCTATTCGTGCAGATTATGAAGATTTCGATAACACCTTAACTTTTGAAGGAGACGACGCAGATATCAATAATTTTTCAATTAGGCTTTATAGATTAGGGAATACCCATTTCAATTCTGCACTATTTGATAGTGGTACAAAAGAAGATATAAGTATTGCCGTAAACAATTTTAAAAATGGTTACGAAGCTTTAAAGCTTGAATTAAAAAATGTAGACTCAACCCACATTGCTAATGCTGATAAAGACATACCTAAAACTATACAATCTGTTGAGCGGTATTTCAATTCAAAATTAGCGTTGCGAGAAGCACTTCCAAAAGGCTCTCCATCTCCTGTTTTTGAAAACTATGAGAATTTTAAAGGTGGTTCTACTTCTCTTTCTGATTTAAAAGGAAAGTACGTTTATGTAGATGTTTGGGCAACTTGGTGTGGTCCTTGTAAAAGAGAAATTCCTTCTCTTAAAAAACTTGAAACACAATATAAAGACAAGAATATTGTTTTTGTAAGTATTTCTATTGATGATGCTAGAAGAAGTGGAACTTTAGAAAAAGCTCACGAAGCATGGAAAAATATGGTTAAAGATAAGCAGTTACAAGGTGTTCAATTATTTTCTGATAAAGCTTGGCAATCCAGTTTTGTAGAAGCCTATAAAATAAATGGTATTCCAAGATTTATTTTAATTGATCCTGATGGAAACATAGAAACAGCAGATGCACCTAGACCATCAAACCCAAAATTGATTGAGTTGTTTGATGAGCTAAAGATATAGGCATCCCGAAATATATATAAAAAAAGAGCTGTATTTAACGGCTCTTTTTTTATATATACAATTCTTCTCCTCCACTTTCTCCCTCTTCTTCGGGTTCTTGTAGTGCTTCTGGGTCCTTAAATAAGTCTAAATACGCTTCACCTAGATATTCAATAATATGGCTTGCAATTAAACTCTGGTATCCAAAGTCTTCCAAAGCAATATCTGCTGCTTTGCCGTGCAAATAGACTCCAAAAATTGCAGCTATATCAGCTGTATAACCTTGAGCAATCAATCCAGTAATAATTCCAGTAAGCACATCACCACTTCCTGCAGTGGCTAGTCCAGGATTTCCTGTAGAGTTAACAAATAATCTGTCGTTAAAAATAGTAATGGTATGTGCCCCTTTTAAAACTAAAACAATTTTATATTTTTTAGCAAATGCTTTTGCTTTTTCAAGTTTGTCAAAATCGTCTTTCCATTGTCCTATCAGACGCTCTAGTTCTTTTGGATGTGGTGTTAATACAGTATGTATAGGTAGTAACTTGAGTAAGTCTTTATTTTTAGACAACATATTAATACCATCAGCATCGATAACTAAAGGGATTTTATTATTCTTTAAAAAAGTTTTAAAAGCATCAGTGGTTTGTTTATGTGTACCAATACCAATACCAAATCCAATAACTGAAGGTTTAATATCATAGCCTATATTGCTTATTTTGTTATCGTCTTGGTCAGTTATAACCATAGCCTCCGGAAAAGCTGTTTGAATAATATGATAACCACATTTAGGGATAAAAGCCGTTATTAAACCCGAACCTACCGATAAAGCTGCTCTACTAGCTAACAAAACAGCACCAATTTTGCCGTAACTCCCTCCTACTATTAAACTATGGCCATAAGTGCCTTTATGAGCAAATTTCTCTCTAGGCATATACATTGAGAGCGCTTCATGTTTTCCAATTAACGCTACTTCAGTATTTGTTTTTTGTAGATATTCAGTATCAATACCAATATCCAACACCTCCCATTGTATGGTATATTTAGCTGTTTCTGGTAAGAAAAACACCAGCTTAGGAGCGACAAAACTTAAAGTATAGCCAGCCCAAACCACACCATTTTCATCTTCTGGCACTTTATCGGCATACGAGCCTGAAGGCATATCAATAGATAGAGTAAAGGCTTTAGAGTTTTTAAAATGCTGGAATAAACCTTTTACCCAGTCATCAGCTGGTCTATTTAATCCAATTCCAAAAACAGCATCAACTATAATATCGTCTTGACCAATTTCAGGGAATTCATTTTCACAATTTATAAGTATTGGCCAATCATTTGTTACATTCTTAATTCTATCATAGTTAATTAAAAAATCTTTAGACCGTTTATCGCTACAATTAACTATATAGGTTATTACATTATAGCCATGTGTGACTAAGTGCCTAGATAACACCAAACCATCTCCACCATTATTTCCAATACCACAAAATACTCTAATAGGTACTTGAGCTCCTTGCATTTGCTGATGTAACCAATTGAAAATTTGAGTCCCTGCACGTTCCATCAAATCGGTTGAGGAAATTTGTTGTCGCTCAGCCGTTAATTTATCGCCTTCGTAAATTTGCTCCTTAGAAAATATTTTCATTTAAGATAAATTATTAGAATCATTAAACACCGTACCTGTTAATTCTATAATCATAAAAATAATAAGTAGATTATTATAATTCCGTAAAAGTCAACCATTAGTTTTTTTAGTTAGAGTAAAAATAATACATTTGAAATGTTTTTAATTGTAAAAATGAACCAAATATTCCGAAATATAATCTCTATTACCGCTTCAAATGAAGTGTGCACTTCTTTTGGGATTATTCTTGTATTTACATCTACAAACACTACCCTTTTGGGTTGTTAAATTATATTTACCTTCGTCCTAATATTCATTTTGTGATTTTAAACACAAAACTTTAGTCTGAACAGATAAAACAAGTAAAATGAAAGTATTAAAATTTGGTGGAACTTCTGTTGGTTCTGCCAAAAACATAAATAAAGTTATTGGCATTTTAAAACAGCAGTCTCAAAATACTCCAATTGCAGTTGTTGTGTCTGCAGTTGGAGGCATTACAGATAAATTACTTACTGCTGCTAATCAAGCTATGGATAAGCAAAGTAGTTATAAAGAAACCTTCAATGATATAATGAATCAACATTTAAGCATTATTGATTCACTTATCACTAAAAGCTCTCAAAATACAGCAAAAGAAGTTGTTTCTACTAAATTAACCCACTTAGAGCAACTATTAGATGGCCTGTATTTAATCAATGAATTGTCTCCAAAAACTACAGATAAACTTTTGAGTTTTGGTGAGTTGTTATCCTCGTACATCATTAATGAGGCTTTAATCTCAAATGGATTAGATTCAGTACTAAAGAATTCTCAAGAGATTATTGTAACTGATAAAACATTCACTAATGCTTCGATTAATTTTACAAAAACCAATAAAAACATCACTACTTTTTTTAGCAACAACTCCAAATCAATAACTATTCTTCCTGGATTTATATCAAAATCTCAAGATGGTGAAATTACTACCTTAGGAAGAGGTGGTTCAGATTATACGGCTTCAATTATAGCTGCTGCATTAGATGTTGAAGAATTACAAATCTGGACTGATGTAAGTGGTATGTTTACTACCAATCCAAAACTCGTTAAGCAAGCGCAACCTATACAAAAGCTATCCTATCAAGAAGCCGTTGAGCTATCTCATTTTGGCGCCAAAGTATTGTATCCTCCAACTGTTCAGCCTGTACTAGATAAAAATATTCCAATAACTATTAAAAACACTTTAGCTCCAGAAGATTGCGGAACATCAATTACTAACCAAATAATTAATGGTAAAAACTTAGCAGTAAAAGGAATTAGTAATATTAGTAATATTGCATTATTAACATTACAAGGAAACGGAATGGTCGGTGTTCCAGGGTTTTCTAAGCGATTATTTGAAACACTATCTCAAGAAAAAATAAGTGTGATTTTAATAACACAAGCGTCGTCTGAGCATTCCATTTGCATAGGCATTGCTGAGAATGATGCTGATATTGCAAAAACAGCTATTGATTTCACTTTTGAAAATGAAATCTCTTTGCACAAGATAGATCCAATACTTGTAGAAAAAGAGTTAGCAATAATTGCAGTTGTTGGCGACAATATGAAAAATCATCAAGGTATCAGCGGAAAAATGTTTAGTACTCTTGGTAAAAACAATGTAAATATTAGAGCTATTGCACAAGGTGCCTCTGAAAGAAATATTTCGGCAGTTATTGCAAAGAATGATGTTAAAAAAGCTTTAAACACACTTCATGAACGTTTTTTTGAAGCTAAAATCAAACAACTCAACTTATTTATTACAGGTGTTGGTAATGTTGGTAAAAAACTAATAGAACAAATAAAACAACAACAAAAACATGTAAAAGAAACTTTAAAGATTAATATTAGAATTGTTGGTTTATCGAATTCTAGAAAGATGATTTTTGATAGTGATGGTATGAACTTAGAGTCTTGGAAAGACCAACTTGCAAATGGAGAAAAGGCATCTATAAACGGTTTTCTTGATAAAGCAAAAATCTTGAACTTGAGAAATAGTATTTTTGTTGATGTTACCGCAAATCAAGAAGTTTCAGACATATACGCAAGCTATCTATGTGAAAGTATTGCTGTTGTAGCTTGTAATAAAATAGCATGCTCGAGTAATTATAATAATTACAACACGCTAAAACAATTATCAAGAAAATACAACGCAACTTTCTTATTCGAAACTAATGTTGGTGCAGGATTACCAGTAATTGATACACTCAACCATTTAATTACATCAGGAGATAAAATACATACTATTCACGCGGTACTCTCAGGCAGTCTTAACTTTGTTTTTAATAATTTTGATGCGAATAAAAAATTCCATGATGTGGTGAAGCAAGCACAAAATGAAGGCTATACCGAACCTGATCCGAGAATAGATTTGAGTGGTGTTGATGTTGCCAGAAAAATATTGATCCTAGCTCGCGAAAGCGGAACAGAAATGAATCTTGAAGATATTGAGAACACATCGTTCTTATCTCCTTCTGGTCAAAAAGCTGATTCTGTAGACGATTTTTACAAGACATTAATAAAAGATGAAACACATTATCAAAACTTATTTGCTTCAGCCAAAGCGAATGATTGTCAGCTTAAATATGTAGCGAAATTTGGTGACAGAAAAGCTTCAGTTGGATTGCAAGAAATCCATAAAGGGCATCCATTCTATAATTTAGAAGGAAAAGATAATATTGTTATGTTTTATACCGAACGATATCCTGAGCAACCTATGATTATTAAAGGTGCTGGTGCTGGTGCAGATGTAACAGCTTCTGGTTTGTTTGCTGATATTATTAGAATTGCAAATAACTAGTTATGATAAACGAAATAAAAATATTCTCACCTGCAACTGTTGCTAATGTGGCCTGTGGTTTTGATGTGCTAGGGTTTTGCTTAGATAATGTTGGAGATGAAATGGTCATAAGAAAAATTTCAAAAAAAGGAATTTATATTACCAAAATCGAAGGTTATGATTTGCCATATGAAGCTCATCTAAATGTAGCTGGAGTATCTGCATTAGCACTTATTGAAAATGCGAATCCCGATTGTGGTTTTGAAATAGAAATTTATAAAAACATTAAACCAGGAAGTGGTATTGGTAGTAGTTCTGCGAGTGCTGCTGGAAGTGTTTTCGGAATTAACGAACTGTTAGGAAAACCATATAATAATACGCAACTCTCCTATTTTGCTATGAAAGGTGAAGCCCTAGCTAGCAAAAGTGAGCATGCCGATAATTTGGCACCAGCACTATTTGGGGGATTTACTTTGGTAAAAAGTATTGCGCCATTAGAAATATTGCAAATTCCTACACCAAAAGAGTTATACGCTACCATTATTCACCCTCAAATTGAAATCAAAACAGCTGAAGCACGTGCCATTTTACCTGAAAATGTACCTTTAAAAGACGCTATAGGTCAGTGGGCAAATGTTGGAAGTTTAATTCACGCATTACATACAAGTGATTATAGCTTAATACAAAGATCGCTACAAGATATTATTGTAGAGCCCTATAGAAGCAAGCTTATTCCTTATTTTGATGATGTAAAATTTGCCGCGTTAAATCATGGTGCACTTGGTTGTACTATTTCAGGATCTGGTCCCTCTATTTTTGCATTAAGTGAAGGCATTGAAACTGCTAAAAAAGTGGAAGTAGCTATGAAAACAATATATTTAGAAACAGATATAGCCTTTAATACTTTTGTTTCCCCAATAAACATAAAAGGAATTAAAATCCTCAATTCTTAAATTAAAATGCAATACTACTCACTCCATAAAAAAGCACCGAACACATCGTTTAAAGATGCTGTTATAAAAGGATTAGCCCCAGACAAAGGCTTGTATTTCCCTGAGTCAATTACACCTTTACCACAATCATTCTTTGAAGATTTTGACAATCTATCACATTCTGAAATTGCATTTGAAGCTATTAAGCAATTTGTAATACCTAATATTCCCGAAGATATTCTAAAACAAATCATTGATGAAACGCTATCCTTTGAGTTTCCTGTTATTGAGTTATCAAAAAATATCTCCACCTTAGAGCTGTTTCATGGTCCTACAATGGCATTTAAAGATGTTGGCGCTCGGTTTATGGCAAGATGTTTAGGGTATTTCAATACAAACAATAGTGAAGAAATCACTGTTTTAGTCGCCACATCAGGAGATACAGGAGGTGCTGTAGCTAATGGGTTTTTAGGTGTAAAAGGTGTAAATGTTGTAATCCTCTATCCTAGCGGAAAAGTCAGCAATATTCAAGAAAAGCAATTGACCACACTAGGACAAAACATTACAGCGTTTGAAATTAATGGCACGTTTGACGACTGCCAAGACATAGTGAAAACTGCATTTTTAGATAAGGAGTTAACAAACCATATGCAGCTCACCTCAGCAAACTCCATAAACGTAGCACGTTGGTTACCACAACTATTCTACTATATGTTTGCCTATAAGCAACTTAAAAACATATACAAACAAATTGTATTCTCTGTTCCTAGTGGAAATTTTGGTAATGTTTGTGCTGGCATGATGGCGCAACAATTAGGTTTACCAATTCATCATTTTATTGCATCTAACAACGAAAACAATGTAGTTACCGAGTACTTAAAAACCCAGCTTTATAATCCAAAACTATCAGTTGAAACTATTAGTAATGCCATGGATGTTGGTAACCCAAGTAATTTCGTTCGTATTCAAGAAATCTATAAACACAATTTTGAGACATTAAAAAACAATTTGTCTTCTTATAGTTTTAATGATAAAGAAACAAAAGAAGCCATGGAAGAGATTTACAACACATACAACTATGTAGCAGACCCTCATGGCGCAGTTGGGTACTTGGGAGCAAAAGCATATTGTAAAAACAACCCAGAGGCACATTGTGTGTTTTTAGAAACAGCACATCCTACTAAGTTTTTAGATATAGTTGAAGAAGTTATCCAACAAAAACAAGATTTACCTTCTCAAATTGAAACAGTTATGGATAGAGAGAAAGTATCTATTAAAATTGATACTTATCAAGATTTAAAGTCATATTTGTTAGCTTAGATAACATACTTTATTTAATAAGGTATACAACTAAAATTTATGTAGTTTTGCATCTCAAAATTCAATACAATACTATGAAGAATATTGCTTTACATGCTACACATGAATCCCTTGGAGCTAAAATGGTTCCTTTTGCAGGCTATAACATGCCTGTTCAATATGAAGGCGTAAATATTGAACATGAAACTGTGAGAAAGGCTGTTGGTGTGTTTGATGTCTCTCATATGGGAGAATTTTTAATTGAAGGTCCAAATGCCATAGATTTAATTCAGAAAGTAACGAGTAATGACTCATCCAAACTTACCATTGGAAAAGCGCAATATAGCTGTTTCCCAAATGATGATGGAGGGATTGTTGACGACCTTATTGTTTATAAAATAAAAGAAGAAACTTATTTATTGGTTGTAAATGCAAGTAATATTGAAAAGGATTGGAATTGGATTCAATCTAAAAATGATGTTTGCGCAGAAATGCGAGATATAAGTGACAATTATTCTTTATTAGCTATTCAAGGTCCAAAAGCTATTGAAGCCATGCAATCGCTGTCTAGTCATGATTTATCCAAAATTAAATTCTACAATTTTATTGTAGGAGATTTTGCTGGAATAGAACACGTTATTATTTCGGCAACTGGTTACACTGGAAGCGGAGGATTTGAAATATATTGCAAAAATGAAGAGGTGCAACAAGTGTGGGATAAAGTATTCAAAGCTGGTGCTAAGTATGGCATTAAACCTATTGGACTAGCTGCTCGAGATACTTTACGTTTAGAAATGGGTTATTGCTTATATGGCAATGATATTGACGAAACAACTTCTCCAATTGAAGCCGGCTTGGGTTGGATTACTAAGTTTACAAAAGAATTCACTAATAGTAAAGCGCTTAAAGATCAGAAAGAACATGGCGTTAAACGCAAGCTAATTGCTTTCGAACTCGATCAACGTGGTATTCCGCGTCATGGCTATGATATTGTTGATGGCAACGGAACTAAAATTGGTGAAGTTACCTCAGGAACCATGTCACCTTCACTAGGCAAAGGTATTGGTTTAGGTTACGTACCGCCTGTTTTTGCAAGTGTTAATAGTAAAATTAATATCCAAATACGAAAAAATGCAGTTCCTGCCACTATAGTAAAATCACCTTTTTATAAAGGATAATTCTTCTGTCGTATCGAGTGCAATCGAGATGTCTCAAAAATAAAAAAATTTAGTTCTCGACTGCGCTCGAACTGACAAACAGCATAATTTGAGTTTTTTAAAAAAACATAAAATTTTAATATTAGGTGCAAGTGGTTTTATTGGCAACGCCATTTATAAAGAGCTATGCTCCTATTTTTATACATTTGGTACTTATCACACAAACGATATTTCCTTCAGCAACAATCACAATTTTTTTC
>CAYQME010000046.1:0-4578 GCA_964418645.1 uncultured Flavobacteriaceae bacterium | reverse complement strand
TTTGGTACTTATCACACAAACGATATTTCCTTCAGCAACAATCACAATTTTTTTCAATATAATATTGAAGATGATGATATTTACGACATCCTTGAAGATGTAAAACCAAGCATAATTATTTCTTCATTACGTGGTGATTTTTCAGCCCAAATAATTGCACATAAGCACATAGCTGAATATTTAACTGCTCACAAGTGTAAGCTCATTTATTTGTCTTCAGCCGTTGTTTTTGATGCGTATAGTAAATATCCAAGTTACGAAAATGATAAAACCTTAAGTGAAAGTATTTATGGCCGCTTAAAAATTAAAATTGAAAATATGTTATTACGTTTACCAAAACGTAAATATGCTATTTTAAGATTACCAATGGTGTTTGGAGCTTTGTCTCCAAGAATAGAGGAAATTAAACAACAACTCAAAGAAAATACACCAATTGAAGTATTTCCAAATTTGATAATGAATATTACAACAGATAAAAAACTCTCACAACAAATTCATTATATAATAAATAGAAGTAAATCTGGAATATTTCATTTAGGAAGCAAAGATTTAGTACATCATGACGATTTTATAAAAGAAATTACTAGTAAACTTGACAATTATAATCCTTTATTTAAACACGTCTATACAACAAACGAAGATAGATATCTGGCAGTATTACCAAAAAACAATCTGCTGCCTAAACACTTACAAATTAATAGTCAGGAAATTTTATCCAATTTAGAAATCTAGTTGACTATCATATTTTAAAAGCTTAATTTTAGAATATAAATACTAAAGATTATGAAAAAACTTTCAGAAGAAGATATAGAAAAACGTCTTTTACGATTTCCCGATTGGGACTATTATAATAATGCTATCCATGCCGAATTTGAATTCGATAATTTTAAAGATTGCTTCAGTGCTATGAGCAGAATTGCTTTTGAATGTGAAGCTTTAAATCATCATCCAGATTGGACAAACGTTTATAATACATTAAACATTTCGTTGTCAACACATGATGCCAATGGAGTTACAGAAAAAGATTTTAAACTTGCCGAAGCAATTGAAAACATTGTAGAAGTTGAAGAATAATGTAGTATCATTCCTGCCTTCTCAGGAATCCAAAACTAAATACTTATTATAATGAAAATTGAAAAATAGGAAGTTTTCTATTCTCCATTCTTTTTTTAAATTTGTGATGCAATATAATATTAAGATAACTTTAAAAAGATTCCTGCCTTGATAGGAATGACAGAATAAACTATGGGAAGAGCTTTTGAATTTCGTAAAGCACGTAAAATGAAGCGTTGGTCAGCAATGAGTAAAGCCTTTACACGCATTGGTAAAGATATTGTAATGGCTGTAAAAGAAGGTGGTCCAGATCCTGATGGTAACTCACGTTTACGCGCAGTAATTCAAAATGCTAAGTCGGTAAACATGCCTAAGGACAATGTAGAACGCGCTATAAAACGTGCAAGCGACAAAAGTCTTGGCGATTATAAAGAGGTCTTATTTGAAGGCTATGCGCCTCATGGTATTGCCATACTTGTTGAAACCGCAACCGATAACAATACAAGAACCGTTGCTAATGTACGTAGTTATTTTAATAAATGTGATGGAAGCTTAGGTACTTCGGGTTCTGTAGTGTTTATGTTCGATCACACCTGTAATTTTAGAATTCCTGTTGAAGGTCTTGATGCCGAAGAAATAGAACTTGAGTTTATAGATTATGGTGCTGAAGAAGTCTTTACCGATGACGATGGTATTTTAATTTATGCTCCTTTTGAAAGTTTTGGGGCCATACAAGCGGAATTAGAAAAACGTAGTATTGAAATATTATCTTCCGGTTTTGAGCGTATACCACAAGTAACAAAGCAACTATCCCCAGAAGATGTTGCAGATGTAGAAAAACTACTCGAAAAAATTGAAGCAGATGATGATGTACAAAACGTATATCATACCATGGAAGAGCTTACCAACTAGTTGTAAGAATTTTTTTTATTTTTTTACAATTACTCAAAAAAGTATATCTTCATTTTATAAAACCAGACTCTTTCTTTGTTTATCTGGTATTAATACCTTGATAAACGTGATATATGCTTGGATATAATAAGTTGGGCACAATTAAAACCGAATGAACAGACTATTTATTTTACTTCTTTCAATATTCTTAATTGGTTGTTGTAATGAACCAAATTTGCTAAAAAATGGACTGACAAAAAAAGCGAATAAAATTACGATTTACTATATCAAAGTTGAGAGTGATTCGTTGAATAAAAAAATTCAAGATACTATATCAATAAGAGAAAAAAAGTATAACAATAATGACCAAATAGTCAATCTATTTCAAAAAACATTATTTGACAATGAAACAATAGAAATCGACTATATCTATAATTATTTGAACAAAATAAAAACTGAAATCGTAAAAATGTCAACCGACAGTTTACCTTTCAGAGTAAATTATATTTATAAAGATTCATTGCTTTATCAATCAAAATCAATAGTTGAAAACACGAACGAGAAATTTGAACAAATTGAAACATATTATTATCGAAAAGACGGAAAAAAAGAAAAAACAATATCGACTCAAATATATATAGATTTCGAATCAAAAGACACAATCAGAAACTCTGTTTCAAAAAGTTACTTTAACAAAAATGACCTTATTGGAAGAATAGAAATAACACATCAAAACAATCCAAATCGAAATCGGAAATCTGAATTTAAATATGATTGTGGAACACTCTTAAAAACATTAGAATATAATTATAAAGATTCTTTAATTTCAACAATTGAATATAAATACAAGTTTGATATGTTTAAAAATTGGATAAAGAAAGAATCAATTGAAAATGATAAACTGAATTATATTCAAACTAGAGAAATTGAGTATAAATAACTGTGCCCAACAATGCATAAAAATAATAGCGGGTTTTTGGCTTAACCAAAGTTTAGTACATTTAACAAAAATTAGAGCATAACCGAAGTGTAGTTCTTTTTAAACCGCTACTATTCTTATGCTTGACGATGAAACACATTCGCTAAAGCCGAACTCAAATTACTACGTGCTACGCACTCTCGTCCTTTGAGAATGTGCTTGAACGGCTGCGCTATACCAAATTGCTTTTTTATTGTTTAATATAACATATCGGCTTTATCCGCACATCAAGTGTAAACGATGCTCGAACAATCCCTATACGCAATTTGATAACGTTCTATTTGTCTTTTAAATTATTTTGAATAAATTCACATAATTTAAAACCCAGAACGTAACTACGCATAGCGCAGCCGTTAGCAATAATACATGAACAAACTATGAAAATTTTAAAAATAATTCTAATTCTAGGCATTATTTCAAGTCTTAATTCTTGCTCACAACAACATTCTATTCCATCAGTTGGTGAAAAAATATTTGATTATGAATTCTCTGACGTCATTAATGGACAAAGTACTTCTATTAATGAAATGAAAGGTAAACCTATTATTCTTGAATTTTGGGCTACCTGGTGTGGTCCTTGTATTCCTGCAATTAAGAAACTGGATAGTTTGCAGTTAAAGTATATGGATGATTTAGAAATAATAACAATATCCTTCGATAAAAGAGAAAGGCTTGATAAATTCATCTCTCGTAATAATATCCATGTAAGAGTTTCATTTGATACAATACATCAAGAGGCTTTTAATTATGAGGTAATTCCTCACTCAATACTAATAGACAAGAATGGCGTAGTTCAAGCAATAACATCGCCAACTAGCATAACAGAACAAACAATTATTGATTTAATTGCTGATAAGCAGTTAGTATTAGAAGAAAAAAATGATTTTTTAAAAGACATTAGTTCTGTGAGAGTTATCAAAGAAATTAGAGATTCTAAAAAAAATCTCATCCTAACAAATCACAATCCAACAGAACGAGTTTCTTCAAAAATAAATTGGTCACCAGATGGAATAGCTAATGGGCTTGAATATCATAATTTGACATTACCAAGTATATTTAAAAGTCTATTTAAAATTCGTTCATACAAAAGGCTCAAATTTTTAGATAGTCTTTCAACTAATAATTTTGAATTCAAACCTGAAAATCAATTCAATTTAATAATTGAATTATCAGAAGGAATGGAAGACAGAATCTATGAAATTGGGCAAGATTTCATGAATAATAATTTTGACATTAATGGTAGAAAAGTAATTGATACATCAGATGTTTATATTCTAGTTAATACTTCTGCGAAACTCAAAGAATCAAAAGCAGAAAACCCACAATATTTCTCTCGTGGACCAACTTACGTAGCTGATAGACAACCCATAAGTCAACTATTGGGTTATTTAGAAAATATTATGGACATGCCCGTTGTCGATAAAACTAATTTAACAAATTTATATGACATAACATTAAATTGGGATACTGAAAAACTCTCTACATTACATGCTGAATTAGAAAAATATGGTCTAAAATTAGAGAAATCTGACAAACCATTACCTATAGAAGTTTTAGAAATCTATAAAAAAGAAAAATAAGTACTATTGCTAACACCGTATATAATTTATTGCTAGTTCTAGCCTACTTACGAAAATCCTCGCGGATTTTCTATT
>CAYQME010000045.1:0-18972 GCA_964418645.1 uncultured Flavobacteriaceae bacterium | reverse complement strand
CGACCTGCTGATTACAAATCAGCTGCTCTAGCCAGCTGAGCTACATCGGCTTTTTGTTGTTTTTTAAGCAACAAAAAGTCCGCTATTTCTAACGGACTGCAAATGTAAATATTTATTTTTTTAATCAAAACATTTTTTAAGAAATTTTCTCTATAAATGTGGCCTTAATTTCTCTTTGCGTTTTTTTAGTTGCCTTTCTAAAGAATTAACAGCAGAATCTACTCCTTCTTCAAAAGATTTGCAAACCTTTTTTACAACAAGGCTATCTCCAGGAACGCTCACTGTTGCTTCAAATATTTTATTCTCTTTACCACTCGTGTTTTCTACTTTTAAATAAATATCTGATTTAATGACTTTGTCATAATATACATCTAATTTATTCATACGTCTTTGAATAAAATCTAATAGTTCTTGGTCTGCATTAAAGTTAACGGATTGCGTGTGTACTTTCATCTTTCTACGTTTTTGTTTAGACAATATTTGTTTGTAATTATTTATTCCTTGGATGTGACTTTGCATACACCTTTTTTAGTTCGGTTATACTATTGTGAGTATAAACTTGTGTTGCAGCTAAACTGGAATGACCAAGCAATTCTTTTACCGCATTTAAATCAGCACCTTGATTAAGCAAATGAGTAGCAAATGAGTGCCTTAATATATGTGGGCTCTTTTTTACTTTTGTTGATGCTTTACTAAAATAATCATTTATAATTCTATACACAAGAGTTTCGTAAACTTTGTTTCCCTTTTTTGTTAAAAATAAAATGTCTTTATCCTGTATTATTTCTAACGTATTTCTCTTTCTTATATATGTTTCTAATGCCTTCAATACTGTATCTAATAACGGTAAAAAACGTTCCTTATTTCTTTTACCTAAAACTTTAAGTGTCTTATTAGTAACATCAACATCTTTTAATTTAAGTTGTACTAATTCTATACGTCGTATTCCTGTTGAATAAAACAATTCTATTATTAGTTTATCTCGAATACCTTCAAAAGAATCATCAAAATTAAAGCCATCTAAAACGGTAACAACTTCTTTTTCTGAAAATGGTATCTGTATTTTCTTGCTAGTTTTTAAGGCTTTGTGTTTTGCTAATGGATTTACTTTTATCATCTCCACTTTCAATAGGAACTTGTAATAGGAATTAAGCGATGATATTTTTCTGTTAATACTTCTGTTTGATATGCCAAAATCTACCATATGTATAATCCAGCTTCTTATTTGAGAATAGTTGACCTTGTTTATAGTTTTATCTTTAAATCTGTCCTTATTAAACTCATGAAAAGTTTCCAAGTCCCTTCGGTATGCAATTAAGGTATGCACAGAATATTTCTTTTCAAGTAAAAGATAATCGATAAATGTTTTAAAGGACATACTTTGCTACTAACTTATTATAAAAATACAAAACTTTACAATGGTTGGCTTAATTATATAAAAAAAAATCCCACAATTATATTGTGGGATTTAAATGTATTTATTTACAGTTTTCTAGATTTCTTCCGCATCTCTTAATCGCTGTATGTATTGTGCTTTTTGAATTTGAGCTCTACGTACTACTGAAGGTTTATTAAACTGCTTACGCGTTTGTAAAGATCTTTTCGTTCCAGTTTTATCAAACTTTCTCTTAAAACGTTTTAACGCTCTATCTATATTTTCTCCTTCTTTAATTGGTATTATTAACATAGTGTCTTAACCTCCTCTCTTTTAGAATTTCGGACTGCAAAGATATAACTAATTGTAAACTTACAAACCTAATTCTATATTATTTTAAAATATTTCTTGCGATGACTAATTTTTGAATTTCAGTTGTCCCTTCACCTATGGTACACAACTTTGAATCTCTATAAAACTTTTCTACAGGAAACTCTTTGGTATAACCATAACCGCCATGAATCTGTACCGCTTCATTAGCTGCTCTAACGCACACCTCACTAGCATACATTTTTGCCATTGCGCCAATTTTGGTCATCTTTTCTCCAGAATTTTTCTTGGAAGCTGCTTTATGTAACAATAATTCTGATGCTTCAATTTCAGTAGCCATGTCAACCAATTTAAAAGAAATACCTTGAAAGCTAGAAATGGGTTTCCCAAACTGAACGCGCTCTTTTGAATATTTTAGGGCTGTTTCGTAAGCGCCTTTTGCAATACCAAGCGATAATGCGCCAATGGATATTCGACCTCCATCTAAAACTTTAAGCGATTGCACAAAGCCTTCACCTTCTTTTCCTAACATACTATCTTTATGTACGCGACAGTTATCAAAAATTAATTCGGCTGTTTCACTGGCGCGCATTCCTAGTTTGTCTTCTTTTTTTCCAGATGTAAACCCTGGAGTTCCTTTTTCTATAACAAAAGCGGACATGCCATGAGAATCTCCTTTTTTTCCAGTTCTTGCAATCACTACAGCCACATCTCCACTTTTACCATGTGTAATGAAGTTCTTAGCACCATTTAATATATAATAATCCCCATCTTTTTTTGCTGTGGTATTCATTCCGCCTGCATCACTTCCTGTATTATGCTCGGTCAATCCCCAAGCTCCAATCCATTCTGCTGACGCTAACTTTGGTAACCATTTTTGTTTTTGAGTTTCATTACCAAAATAATAGATGTGTCCTGTACATAATGAGTTATGCGCAGCTACTGATAACCCAATAGATGGATCTACTTTAGAAATCTCTTCAATAATAGAAATATATTCATGATATCCTAAACCTGAGCCACCATATTTTTCATCAACAAAAACACCCATAAACCCCATTTCTCCAGCTTTTTTAAAAACATCTACAGGAAATGTTTGAGCTTCATCCCACTTCATAATATGTGCACGAATATATTGTTCTGCAAAGTCTCTAGCAGAAGTTGCAATCATTAATTGCTCTTCACTATAATTAAAATTCATTTTAATTAATTTGGTACGTATTAATTGAGGGTCAAATATAATTTAATTATCTCAATTTTGTCAATAGGAAAACCTTTTACTTTGGTTAATTCATCAATAGATTTATAGCCTTCTCTTAAGGTGCGTTGCTCAATGATTTCATAAGCTAACTCATAATCTATATGTTGAATGGTAACCAACTCTTCAATAGTAGCAGAATTAAGGTTTAGCTTTACAATTTCTCGAGGTGTTTTTACTGTAAATTCATTATTAATTCGCGCTATAACTTCTGGCGTTAAGCCATACACATCTTGAAGTTGTACACTATCTATAAAACCACCAGCAAATTTATTTCTAAAATCAATAATACGTTGTGATAGTTTTTCTCCAACTCCATTAACACGTCTTAATTGATTTTTTGTAGCCGTATTTAAGTCACTTTTTTGCTTATAAGTTTTTGCTACATTACTTTTATAATAACTAAAACTAGTTTTAGGTTTTGGGTTTGTAACCCATTCTGGAAATTTAAAATATGGTGAGATAATGTCTAATAGAGAGTCTGAAATCTTAGTGACGTTTTGAAATTCTTTTACAGAATTTATCCATTGGTTTTGTTTCCTAAACTTAAGCAACCTATCAATCTCTTCATTAGTCATTCCTAAAGTGTATCCTTTATAGTCTGTTATGTAATTTGGATTAAATGGATAGATTTTAGGTTTTCTATTCTCAATTTCGACCAAGCGTAATGAATCTACTTCATTTTGAAATCGTTCTAATTTAATTTGATTGATTAGAACATCATCAGAAGAAAAGTCAACAAAAAAGTATAGATATTGAAAGATTAAAATTAGTAGTAGTAATAAAAAAATCCCGCTTCGCTGTTTTCTAGAAAACTTGAAATAGGATTTCATTTTATAAGTATTTAATTTTTTATTCTTTACTCGCTTTAATAGCGCTAATATATTTAGTCATTTCTTCCCTAACTTTAGGGAACAAGAAGAATAGTCCTATCATATTAGGAAATACTAGTGCTAAAATCATGGCATCAGAGAATTTAATTACAGCATCCAATGTTGCAGCTGCTCCAATAATTACAAATAAGAGGAATAAAATTTTATAAACCATATCGGCTGTTTTTCCTTTGCCAAATAAATATTTCCAAGATTGTAATCCATAATATGACCAAGAAATCATAGTTGAAAAAGCAAACAGTACGATAGCAATTGTAAGAATATAGGAAAATCCCGGGATTACTGAGTCAAAAGCCAATGATGTTAAATCTACACCACCAACAGAACTTCCATCGACATTCAATAATACACTACTTGCCGAATCTCCAGCAGCTCCATATTGAAATACACTTTGCATATTCCCTCCATCAATATTAAAGAAAATAATAACTAAAGCTGTCATCGTACAAATTACTACTGTATCAATAAATGGCTCTAAAAGAGCAACTATACCCTCTGATGCTGGAAATTTTGTTTTTACTGCCGAATGCGCTATTGCAGCGGAACCTGCTCCAGCTTCATTAGAAAATGCAGCACGCTGAAATCCTACAATAAGGACTCCAACTAAACCGCCTAGTCCTGCCATTGGAGTAAATGCACCTTCAAAAATTAACCCAAAGGCTGTACCAATATCGCTAAAGTTTGCAAAAATAATAACCAAAGCAGCAATAACATAAATACCCGCCATAAAAGGCACTATCTTTTCTGTTATTTTAGCAATTCTTTTAATTCCACCAATAATTACTATTCCAACTAAAACAGCTAATATAACACCAATTATAATTCCAGTTGCTCCACCTTCTAAACCAAATAAAGAACTTAATTGGACTGCAGCTTGATTGGATTGAAAAGCATTACCCCCTCCAAAAGATGCTCCTATACAAAGAATTGCAAAAAGAACGGCCAAAACCTTACCAATACCAGCAAAGCCTTTTTCTTTAAGCCCTTTGCTTAAATAATACATAGGTCCACCATATACTGTACCATCTTCACCAACATCTCTATATTTAACACCTAGTGTACACTCTACAAATTTTGTTGACATTCCAATTAGTCCACAAACTATCATCCAGAATGTTGCTCCTGGTCCACCAAGCGCAATAGCCACTGCAACACCTGCAATGTTTCCTAAACCTACCGTTCCAGATACAGCTGTAGCCAATGCTTGAAAATGACTCACTTCTCCCTCTTTACTTTCATCTCTTATTGTATCAGGTAAATCTCCATCAACTATATTTACGGCAACTTTATCATAGGCATGATGATGTCCTTCTATTTCATCATATTTACCTCTAACTGTACTAATTGCTAACCCAAATTTCGTAAACCCTGGAAATTTAAAAGAAATAGTGAAAAATGTTGCGCCCACCACCAAAAGAATTACAACAAATGGCACATTAATACCACCAATAGAAACAGGGTGTAAAACGAATCCTTCCCACCATGTGGCTACTGGCATAAAAGCATCATTTACTCTTTCGTCTAATCCTTTTACTGCTTCTTGTGCAAAAGTTAAAAGAGGCAATATTAAAGTAAAAATAGATAGAAGATATTTCTTCATAATTGAAAATTATTAGTTAGTAGTTTTGTTTGAAATTTAAATATAAAGGCAGCAAGATGCTAAAAAAAAACGAATTCTTAAAACATATGCTGTTAAAAAGTCTTTAGTTAATCAATATTATAAACTGAATTGAGCCTTTGTATTTGCTCTGGTCTTCCTAGAACTATCACCTTGGAATTAGGAATTAATTCTTGATTTGCCTCTGGATTTACAATATATTCTCCATTAACATCTTTATAACCAATTACATTGCACCCTGTTTTTTTGCGAAGGTCCAAATCTTTAATAGTTTTTATTTGAGTTGTGTTATATAATTTTTCAACAGGGATTTCTTCAATATTAATATTTGCTTTTCCAACTATTGAGAGATTATCAATAAATTCTATTAAGCCCGGAACAACAACTAAAGACGCCATGTGATCACCTCCAATTCTATCTGGTAAAATAACATTATTGGCTCCTGCAAGTTTTAGTTTTTGGTACGAAGTGTCTTGAGATGCACGACTAATAATGTTAATACTTTTGTTAATCTGTCTTGCAGATAATACGACAAACAAATTATCGGCATCATTGGGTAATGCTGAAATTAAACAATCAGCTCTTTCTATTCCTGCCTGGAAAAGAATTTCATCTTCATTTGCGTTACCTTGTACAAAAGGGACAAGTTCGCTTTGAAACTTATCAATAACCTCTTTATTTTTCTCGATAACAACAAATGCTTTTTTGTATGCTAATAGTTTTGTTGCTGCTTGTTTTCCGTTTCTTCCATAACCACAAATTATGATATGGTTTTTAAGACTATCAATACGTTTTTGCATCTTTTTTTGTTTTATTTCTTCAACATCATTTTTACTTAAAATATATTCGGTAATTACTTTTATTGCAAAACCAACTATTATTACACTTGTGAGTATTAAAAATACTGTAAAAATCTTTGACTCATCATCAAGTGGTTGTACTTCTCCAAAACCAACTGTAGTAATGGTAATTACAGTCATGTATATGGCATCAACCCAAGACAAATTAGACATAATTTTAAAACCAACTACGCCTATGAAAAGCAACACACAAAGCAAAAATATTGCTGTGTTAATCCTAGATCTGAACAATTTTATTAGCGTATTATTCATAAGTTATAAATCGAAAACTGAAGAGCGTTTTGTATAGACAATATCTTTAATACGCATCCAAAATGCTATAAATAAATACAATGCAAATCCAAATCCAACGGTTACAAAAGTTAAATACATAAATGACGTTCTTACCACTTTAGCTCTAATCCCTAAACGATCCGCAATACGCTGGCACACATAATAGCCATGCTTTTGTAAATAAAGTAATACTTTGTAGAAAATGTTCATGCTGCAAGTTAATTAAATCTATATAATTAATGCATTACCTACAGCACATTGTAAACATTTATTTTTATTACAATATTCATTTTTTAATTGTAAAAGTGCTTGTGACTGTAAAGCTGAAGTAGATACTTTTTTTAATGTCTCAAATTTATTTATAATACTATTATTTTCTGAAGCTAATTGCTTTATAAGCACTACAATTTCTTCATTTAGCATTTTGCCTTGATGCTTAGCATAGCTAAACTTAATTGGAATAATTGTATTAATTAACAACAAATCTACAAATGCCTTAGTTATTTTCTTAGTTGTTTTTTTCGATGCTTTATTAAAGGTATAATGTGTTTCCCAAAAAGCTGATGTTCGGACTGAAAATAATTGATAAAATTCTTTAAGTGTAGAAGTATTAATAACTTTTGAAAATAAGCTGTGCTCCTTATAATGTAAATTTGCAAGTTGTGATAGCCTAATCGTTGGGAAATTTGGTGGTCTTAACCTGAAAAATTGCAAGGGTATAACACCATGTTGAGATAACTTAAATTTTTGACTTAAAAACTGATATTCGTTTTGCAATTCCAAAACATACGGTTCTTGAGTATCATTTTCTAGTAATCCTAATTGACCGAAAAATAGGGCTTCTAAGCTTAATGGTTTTGATTGACTTTTTCGAAGTACTGAAAATTCAAATGAATTTGATAAACTATAAAACGCATCGCCATTTACTTTTAATCCAAAGTTTTTGGCTAGCAATTTAAATAAGACTGCTTCCCAATTATTTGCGGACTGCTTGAGTAAGATTTCGATTTCATCCGATTTGCTCTCTAAACGCTCAAAATATAAACGCTCTAACCAATTATTTAATAGAAAGTCATCAACTTGAGCAAAATCATTTTCGCAATTAATCCATTTTTGCGTTTTAGAAAACAACCTCTGATAATTTTGTAAAACCTCTTGAGATACCATGTTTTTTAATTCTACTGTTGGGATTTGTGTGTTATCTTTTCTTAAAATATCTGTATCATGTTCCCAAACTATATGAAGAATTACATTATCGTAAGTTTTATCAATTTCATGATTATGCACAAACCAATCCGACGATTTTATATGTATTTCTACATTGCCTGCCCAAAGCTGCTCTCCTATTTCTAATTGTGCATTAAAAAAATCTGGACCAGAATTTAAGTTGTGCTGCCCCACAGAAACTAAATTTACAGTTTCACCCAAAGTGGTTTTAAGATTAAGTACATCAAACTTTTTGTATTTCCATATATAGTGAAGAAAATCTTCTTTCATACCTTTAATATAAAAAAATGATAAATTGGTTTACAAATTTAATAGTGGAACTTATTCTTTTTCCTTTAATAATTCTTCTTGCCATTGCATTTGTGCTTTTCTTGGTTGCAGATTCCCATCATAAAGTCCTGAATCTTTCCAAATCCGTAAAGTAGGTGCAATAGGAGAATTCTTCATATCACTTTCCCAAAATTGATCATAATCAGATATAAAAAACCAAGACACAAATTTTGCATTAAGGTTTTTCATATTAGAGAGTAAAAATTTCATATAGGTTTCCTGTCTTTGTTCATTTTCCTGTAATAAGATTGGATAAGGTAAGGTAACATCTTCTGCTGGCCAAGAAGTTTCGGTTATAGCAAAAGGTTTTTCTGGTGCTAAATTTGCAATAAAAGAAAAATAATTTTCAGGGAGTAAATTGGGATCAGATTCTTCTGTAAATGGATAAGCACTTACAGCTATAAAATCAGTAAAAGGTAAGACTTCTGGTAATTTTTGCAATTGAACACTTTGAAATTTATAAATCCAACCTGCTTGCATAGAAAAGAAAATAGATAACTCTGGATACTCTGCTTTTAGGGAAGTGTAAACCTGCTGCATGAGGTTAACTAAAGCTGACCACTTATCGGGCGAGGTATTCATGAGCATATTAGCTTCTATTGCATAAGCAAAAAACTCTGGCTCAAAGAAATTAATCATAAACTTACAGTGATTAATATAGGCGTTTACAACATTTTGGTGGTCAAAAGCATAAGTAACCCAAGAAGGAGATAGTGGTTCACTTCCAATATCACTTATATTATTAGCTAATGCATTACGTTCGAAGGCAATAGGTGTAACAGCAAGATATATTGAATGTGAAGTGGGTATTTTTGATTTTTTTAAATTCAATTCATTTAAAAATCCCTGCGGGTAAGTTGTGCCATCTAATGCTTCTTGCCAAGGCACACCATTATCAAAATGCATCATTACCATATCTGTATTTTGTAGTATCAATGCAAAAGATTCATCAAATGCTTCTGTAGTATTAGCATATGGAAAATCAGAAATTGTCATGGCAAAACTTCGCTTTTCTGACAAAGAGTTATTATTTACACTATTTTTACTACATGCAAATAGTGTAAATAGAATGACACAAACTAAAAACTTTTTCATCATTTAAAGATAAAATTTTTAATACAAAAGCACAAAATTCAAATTTATATATTTAATATTTGTAATGCTTCCTTAAAACAATAGACCAATAGCTCATGAAAAACCTTTTTAAGTCAATATTCATTGCCATTTTTCCAATGTTTGCTTTATATGTGCTTATTAACACTAGTGTTCATTTATTCCAACATGGCTTTTCATTTCGCTATTTAGGTCGATTAGTTTCCGCTTTAACTATAGTTGTTTTATTTGTTGGACTTTTTATAAAACCGCAAGCACGAACTTCTAAAAACCTCAATATATATTCTTCCTTTATTCTTCTTGGTTTTATAACAAGCATTGTTTTTGGAGGTATTATTGAAAATAAAGATATCATTGGCTCGTCAATAAGTTTCATTTTAGTTTTATGTTGGATTGCTTACGTTACATGGTATTCAGTTTTTAAAAACAGAGATTGTAGTATTTTAACAGTTGGGAATCAACTACCTTCTTTTGATCTTGAAGATACTAACAGAGACAAGATTAATTCAGAAACCTTTCTTGGTAATCCATCTATTTACTTATTTTATCGAGGTAATTGGTGTCCCTTATGTATGGCTCAAATTAAAGAAATAGCTTCGCAATACAAGGAGCTCGAAAAACGTGGTGTGAATATGGTTATGATAAGTCCCCAACCTCATAAATTCTCAAAAGATTTAGCCAAAAAATATAATCTTGGATTTCATTTTTTAACTGATACAAATAACAAAGTTGCCAAACAGTTAAACATTTTTGCTAAAAATGGTATTCCTGCAGGTTTTCAAATATTGGGTTATAATAGCGACACTGTTTTACCAACAGTTATTATAACAGATGCTAAAGCGAAAATTGTATTTGCAGATTTAACAGACAACTATAGAGTAAGACCTGAACCAGAAGCCTTTTTAAAGATAATTGATGAATTAGGTTAAAGAACTAAATACCAAGAATTTTAATTAAATTTTTAGTACTTTTAGAACTAAGTAATTTTTTGCTACTTCATTAAATTTTGGTATTATGAATAATGTATTATTATCATTACTAATGGTTGTATCATTTACAACTATTTCAATGTCTCAAGAAAAAACAACTGAAAAACTTAACGGACAACTGTTACAAAAAAACAGAGTTACAAAAGATGGTGTCTATTATGGCAGAGTGACTTTAAAGCTAAATACAGGGAAAAGAAAACCTAATAGTTTTAAAGGTGTAAAATTAGTGATAAGAGATAGAGCTACTAAAAGAATTATTGCCAGAACCACAACAGACGCCTCTGGAAACTTTAAATTTAATAACATTACTATCCGTAAAGGATTAGAAATAGGATGGTCTTCAGAAACTCAAGCTAGTGCTCCAATAGGTGAAGATGGCTGTTATGAAATATTACCTTATGATCACACTACATTAGAACCTATTGAGGAATGTGATGATTCTGAATTGGTGTTACGAATAGGACTTAGTAACTGTAAAAAATCACCTTGCCCATGGGAAATAAAAGGTAAAAAGATTTTAGAAAACTAATCTAAATACCCCATCTTTTTCATCCACTCGTTATTAAACATTTTGCCAACATAACGACTACCATGGTCATGAAATAATATTACAACTACATCGTCTTCTGTAAAGTGTTCTTTAAGCTGTAAAAGTCCTTTTATAGCTGCTCCTGCAGAATTGCCTAAAAACATACCTTCTTCTTTGGCTAAACGTTGTGTGTAAACTGCTGCATCCTTATCAGTTACTTTAGTGAAACCATCAATAATAGAAAAATCGACATTTTTAGGTAAAATATCTTCGCCAATGCCTTCGGTTACATAAGGATAAATTTCGTTCTCATCAAAAATTCCTGTTTCGTGGTATTTTTTAAACACAGAACCGTAAGTATCTATTCCCCAAACTTTAATATCAGGATTTTGTTCTTTTAAATATTTACCAATTCCAGAAATCGTTCCTCCTGTCCCAACTCCAACTACAAAATGTGTGACCTTACCATCGGTTTGATTCCAAATTTCTGGTCCTGTACTTTGGTAATGCGCTTTTGCATTACATGGATTATCGTATTGATTTACATACCACGAATTTGGTGTTTCTTCACCTAATCGTTTTGATACTGAATAATAAGAACGAGGATCATCTGGTTCAACATCTGTTGGGCATACCACAACCTCAGCACCAACAGCTCTAAGAATATCCATCTTTTCTTTAGATTGCTTATCCGAAATCACAAAAATGCATTTATATCCTTTAACAATAGCAGACAATGCTAAACCCATGCCTGTATTACCAGAAGTACCTTCAATAATAGTTCCTCCAGGTTTTAAGCGTCCATCAGCTTCGGCATCTTCAATCATGGCAAGTGCCATTCGGTCTTTTACTGAATTCCCTGGGTTAAAAGTTTCGTATTTTGCTAAAACCAAACACGGTAAATCTTCGACCAATTTATTTAATTTTACTAAAGGTGTATTTCCTATAGTTTCAAGTATATTTTTTGCGTATTCCATATAATTTTTTGCTGCTGCAAAAATAGTTAAAAGTTAAAAATTAAAAGTCGCCTTTTAACTTTTATTTAATGAATAAAATTACCATGAATTATCAAAACACTTTTAAAAGCTATAATCTTAAAAAAACTATTCAAACCGCATGGCTTTAACAGGAGATATTTTAGTTATAAGGTATGAGGGTAGTAAAAGCATTATTAAGCATAAAACAAATGTGCCAATATTAAGTGCTATAATATAACCTGTATTTATGTAAACTGGCACTTGGGTTACATAATAAACACTTGGATCTAGTGGGAATAATTCAAATTGTTTTTGCACAAATAGCATGGCTAAACCTATTAAGTTTCCCCAAAATAATCCTAATACAATAAGGTATGAAGCGTTATATAGAAACAGTTTTCTAATACTCCAATTGTTACTTCCTAATGCCTTTAAAACACCTATCATTTGAGTACGCTCTAAAATTAAAACCAACAAAGCTGTAATCATATTAATCCCTGCCACGATAATCATAATCCCAATAATACCATAAATATTCTGATCAAAAATACCAATCCACTCAAAAATTGAAGCATATTTTTGTGTAACCGTTTCCGTATTCAATGTCGATGGTGTATTTTGATAAATCTCAGCTCCTTTAGCTTCTAGCTGTATGTAATCATCTATAAACACTTCAAAATTTCCTATTTGGTCAGCACTCCACTTATTAAAGAATTGTATATGTTTTATATCTCCAAACAAATAGGTTTCATCTAACTCTTGGAATCCAGAATTATAGATACCAACAATGATAAACTTTCTAATAAATGGTGGTTTGTTGGTATCATCTTTTAAAAAATACATTTGAAAACTGTCACCTACTTTAAAGGACAATCTGTTAGCCAAATATTTTGAAATCAGCACATCATTACTAATTGCTTCTGAATGCTCTGGAAGCCTTCCTTCAACCAAAAACTCTTTAAGGTATAACCAGTTGTAATCTAATCCAACGCCCTTTAAAACCATGCCTTCAAAATCAGTTTCAGTGCGAATAATACCAAACTTTGTTGCTACTCCCTGAATATGCGTAATCCCATCTACATTTTTAAACTCTGGATAAAATTCTTGATTGATAGAAATAGGAAATTGCGACTCATCAGACGCATTTGAATTAAAGCTAGAAATGGTAATGTGACCATTAAATGCAACCGCTTTATCTCTTATTTTTTGCTGTAACCCAATACCTGTAGCAATGGCAATCATCATTACAATAACACCAATAGCAATGGCTGCAATTCCAATTTTTATTATTGGTGCCGAAATACTACTTTTATACGACTTACTACCAATAATGCGTTTAGCTATAAAATATTCAAATTTCAAATTGTGATAATGATTTTAAATGTTTTCAAAAATACAGTTTTATTATTTGTTTTAATACTGATTTCTTGTGGTTCCAATGTTGAAAAAAAGTCTGCAAAAGATAGTGAGATTCTCAATCAAATTCAGGATGACAAAAATATTGTTGTTGGTGCAAATCTAATTGAAAAATATCTACCATTACTTAACGAAAAAAAAGTAGGGATTGTTGCTAATCAAACTTCTGTTATTTTTAAAGATAATGACAAACAGATTACCACGACTTATTCAAAGTCTAGCAATGACGTTTATACTCATCTTGTCGATTCTTTACTTTCATTAAATATTGATATTAAAACCGTGTTTGCACCCGAGCATGGCTTTAGAGGAAATGCTGATGCTGGGGAACATATTACTGATGGCATTGATACCAAAACTGGTTTGCCAATTATTTCTTTATATGGTAAAAACAGAAAACCATCACAAGAACAATTAAAAGATATTAATATCATGATTTTTGATATTCAAGATGTTGGTGCTCGTTTTTACACTTATATTTCATCATTACATTATGTAATGGAAGCTTGTGCCGAACAAGGCATTGCTTTGCTAATTTTAGACAGACCAAATCCAAATGGACATTACATAGATGGACCTATTTTAGAACAAGAAAATAAAAGTTTTGTTGGCTTGCACCCTGTTCCTATAGTTCATGGTATGACCATTGGCGAATACGCACAAATGATAAATGGAGAGGGTTGGTTAAACAACAATATTAAATGTAAACTCACAGTTATCCCTATTAAGAATTACACACATAAAACAGCTTATAGTTTACCTATAAAGCCATCACCCAATTTGCCTAGCGATAAAGCCATTAACCTCTATCCTAGTTTGTGCCTTTTTGAAGGTACTAATGTAAGTGTTGGTCGTGGTACAGGTAAACAATTTCAAATAATTGGAACGCCCTATTTTTATTTAAAACGTCACAATTACAATTTTACACCACTTCCAAATGAAGGTGCAAAATACCCTAAGCATAAAGGAAAAGAATGTCATGGTTATGATTTATCTAAAACAAATCAGCTAAATTTATTAAACTTAGAATGGTTAATCGAATTTTATTTCTTCAACAAACAATATGCTCCTGAAGAAAAATTTTTTAATAGTTTCTTCACCAAATTAGCAGGCACAAAAACACTCCAACAACAAATTGAATCTGGCTTAAATGAGACAGAAATTAGAGCCACTTGGCAAGTAGGTTTGAATGCTTTTAAAAAAATACGATGTAAATATTTAATCTACAATTAGGAATTATACCTAATTATGACCTGATACAGCTAACTTAACTATTTTTGCAGAGGTATTTAGTTCTGTCTTTTTATCTCCAAATACTTTTATTACAAAAACTATCTTTAAAGGTGTTTGTTCTACAACAAACACATGCTTTCCTTTAGTTAAATGGGTTAATGGAATTTTAGCAGAATTGGCATTAATTAATTGATTGGTTTCTCTTTTGTACGATTTATTAATTGAATAGACATATCTGATATTTTTATTACCTCTAAGTATTAAAGTATCTTTAGTTTTATTTAAATCGTGGAATAAATTGTTTGCAGAAGCATTCACATTTTTTTCAATAGATGCAAACTTTTCCTGCGCGTGTACAGAGGTACATAATAAATCAGAGCATGCTACTATTATTAGCACAATGAGAGTTTTTTTCATATAAAAGCTTTTAATTTCAATAAAAATTTAAATTAAATAGCAATTATCTGATCCCTCGAGGGTAAATCTAATTAAGATTACTTCACTTAAAGAAAAATAATCTATGAACTGCTCAAAAAAATAGAGGAACGCACTTTTATTGTTAATAACCTTGTTGAAAACTTATTTTTTGAGCATTTCAATCAATTTACCTGGATAGTCTGTTATAATACCGTCCACCTGATAGTCAATCATCAATTGCATATCTTTTTCTGTATTAACTGTCCATGGGATGATTTTGATTTCTTTTGTTTGATACACAGTAATAGTTTCTGCATCTAATAACCCAAAATACGGACTGATGATTTCTGGTATAAAACTCAACTTTGAAATCTTATCTTCAATGGTTTCATTTTCATCTATCAAAAGTGAAAGCCTCATTTTTGGCGCCTGCTTTTTTATTTCTTCAAGAATACGCAAATCGAAGGACTGAAGATTGGCACTTTCAAATACACCATATTGCTCTATAAGATTTAATACCAAGCGTACAAATTCTTTAGGTTCTGGTGTATAAATATTATCATATTTAGGGTCTGCTTTAATTTCAATATTAAACTTTACATTACTATTCTTTGCTTTAGCCAACTCAAAAATTTCACTTAGTAATGGTTTATAAGTCTTTATTTTTTGTTGTTTTGGAAATCTGGCATACTGCTTTGTACCGCAATCAAATGCTTTGATTTCTTGGTAATTCATTTTGAATAGATTATAAGCTTTTCCTTCTTCAAAAGTAATTTCTCCTCCAAGTGTATCTAAGCAAAATAAGCTGTTAATATATGGCTCGTGAGATACTACAACTTTTCTATCTTTAGAAATGGCAAGATCTAATTCAAGCGTAGAAACACCAAGTTCTATGGCTTTTTCAAAAGCTGGTAGCGAATTTTCAGGAAATAGGCCTCTGCAACCTCTGTGTCCTTGTATATCAATATTATGAGATGAATTACAATTCATAAGTGTTATAAAAATTCCGAATACAGTTATTTGATTTAGTCTCATTTTTCAATCTTTCCAATTGTAGGCTTTCTATATTCTTGAAAGGGTTGTTTTAATAAATCCATCACATTACTGTTTTCTTTTTCATTAGGAAACACATCTACGCCATACACCAAATTTTCTCTATCCATTTTCATATAGGTGCCTAATAATCTATCCCAAATTGAAAAAATATTTCCATAATTAGAATCGGTAAATGGTAAAACATAATGATGGTGGATTTTATGCATATCTGGAGATACTAAAATATAACTGATTATATGATCTACTTTTTTTGGCAACTTTATATTAGCATGTGTAAACTGTGTTGCTATTATAGATAATGATTGATAAAGCAATACAATTCCTATTGGTAGTCCAATAATAAAAATACCCATGAGTGTAAAAACAAATCTAATGACACTTTCTAGAGGATGATGTCTATTTGCAGTAGTTGTATCTACTTTATGATCGGTATGATGTACTAAATGTATCATCCATAAAGGTTTGACTTTATGCTCAACATAATGTGCTAAATATGCACCAATAAAATCTAAAAGTAAAATTCCTAAAACAACATACAACCACAATGGCATTTCTGGCAACCAATTTAAAATCCCAAATTTGTTTGCCATTACCCAATCTGCAGATTTTACAAACATAAAAGCTAAACCAAAATTGACTATAATTGTTGTTAGTGTAAAAAAGAAATTAGGGACAGCATGCTTCCATTTTTTATAATTAAATTTAAACAATGGTACTGCGCCTTCAATAAGCCAAAAAATAGTAATCCCCCCAACAAGAATAATGCTTCTGTGTAATGAAGGAATAGTTTCGAAGTAATTTAAAATAGTTTCCAATACTATTAAAAGTTATAATTTATAATCAAGTTTGCTTTATTCAAATCTACTAAAGAAATTTTACTTTTCCATAAAGCTGCTTTTTCTTCATTCTTTAATAACTTGAATCCTGTATAATATAAAGAAGAAAATAGAGATAAGTTTAAATTATCAATGTCTGCAATATCTAATTTCTTTAAATGCCTAAGTGCTTTTCTAGATTTATTTAAAATTAAGTATTCTTTTATTATTTGCAAATCACAATTTTGCAAAAACCCTGTTTTATTTTTTAAACCACTATTAGCTAAATAACTTTTAGACTCTTCGAAATAAATATTTGCTAATTGAATTATTTCTAGCCTAGCATCTTTTTCTACAAAAACTGCAAAATCAAGATATTTAGTAGCCAGACTAAATGATGTTGTCAAATTTTTATCTTTAGAATAATTTGTCAACTCCTGCTTCAAATAAGAAGTATTTAAAGCATATCGTTTAATTAATAAAGTCAGGTTTTCTATAGATTCATCAGGCGACGTATTAATATTTAAAATATTTCCATTTACATCCATAATTTTAATACTGTCGTCTATAAACTTATTAAAATATTTTGTCCCTCTAGTTTCTTTAACTTCTTGAGATAATTCGGCATACTTTGATTCATAAATCTGTACAGGAATAAAATAGTTCCAAATTATATTATTGATCCGTTCATCTTCAAATAAATCGGTAAATATAGGTTCACCTTTCTCGCTTTCAATTAATATAGGATAAGAGTAGCTCACTGCGTTTTCCCACATCACAAATAGCATTTTATCTTGTACTAGTGCCAATTTTTTGGCTACATCTAACGAAGTAAACCACTCTTGGCCAAGACAAAAATTAAATGAAGTTATGACAATTAAAAGCAGGTATACTTTTTTTTTCATAGCATTGATTTACTGTAATGAATTAACAAAAATCATACCTTAAATATAATGAAAATTGATAGATGACAGAAGACTGAAGAAGAAAATGGAATTTGAGATTTATAGTTTTATTTTCTTCTTCATTTCTTCCACAATATTAAAAACTGCAGGGCAAATAGCCACATTTTTTAATGTTAAATTAGAGATTTTTTGAAATTTTTTTCGGTTTGTATGTGGATATTCACGACAAGCTTTTGGTCGTACATCGTAAATTGAACACGAATTGTCTGAATCAAGAAACGTACAAGGCACTTGTTTTAAAACAAAAAAATTATCGGCATCAACTACTAAAAACTGTGTTGTAAAATCATAGACTTTCATTCTAAAATGTTTTGCAATACGATCAATGTCCTTATCTGTAAAAATAGGACTTGTAGTTTTACAGCAATTCGCACATTCTAGACAATCGGTTTTTGAAAATTCTTCTTCATGTAATTCTTGCATTAAATAATCCAATTGCTTTGGTGGTTTCTTTTTTAACTTAACAAAGAACTTTTTGTTTTCGATATACTTATCTTTGGCGAGCTTTGGAAGATTATTAATGATGTCTAGCATGGTGTAAAAATAAAGAATCTTGTCATTACGAAGGAAGTATGACTGAAGTAATCTTTAAATTTGAAACTAAAAATTAACAGATTGCCACGACTAAAAGTCTCGCAATGACGTAACAGATGAAAGACCTATTCGGACAAGCTTTATTAGATTACCAAAACGGAAATTATACCGAAGATATTATTACTTCTACAAGTATTTCGGAGGAAGATGAGTTGCCACTTCCTTATTTGTTTAGAAATTATGCTGAAATGCCTAAACTTGAACAAAAAGCTTTGGATTTAGCTCAAGGTACTGTTCTTGATGTTGGTTGTGGTGCAGGTAGCCATAGTTTGTATTTACAAAACAAAGGCTTTGAGATTAAAGCTATTGACATCTCAAAAGGTGCTATTGAAGTTTGTAAGCAAAGAGGATTGCAAAATGTAGAAGTGAAAAACATGTTAAATGAAACCACTACTTTTGATACCATCTTACTTTTAATGAATGGTACAGGCGTTTTTGAGGATTTAGAAAACACACCTAAATATTTAAATCATTTGAAATCGTTATTGAAACCTGAAGGACAAATCCTCATTGATTCCTCTGATATTAAATACATGTATGAAGAAGAAGATGGAAGTTACTGGATTGATGCCAACGCCAATTATTATGGCGAACTAGATTATTATGTTAGTTATAAAAACGAAAAGGAAGATGCTTTTAAAATGCTTTTTTTAGATTTTGAAACTCTAAAATCTGCTTGTAAAACTGTGGGTTTAAACTGTAAG
>CAYQME010000044.1:0-19143 GCA_964418645.1 uncultured Flavobacteriaceae bacterium | reverse complement strand
AACCATGATATGGTATATCGCAATCCTGATTATGTAAAGAAAACCTTATCTACATATTTTGATACTAAAACAGGTGAAAATGTAGAATTATTCAAGGATATTGAATATCATGAAGGGATTGTTTTAAAACATTCAGAAACACAACAAGAAGTATTTTTAACACATGGACATCAAGTTGATTGGTGGAATTACACCTTTTGGAAATGGAGTCGATTTTTAGTGAGAATCCTTTGGAAACCCTTACAAGTTATGGGAATTGCTGATCCAACAAGTCCTGCGAAAAACTATAAAGAACTTATAAAAGTAGAGCGCAGAACAAAAAAGTGGATTTCTAATAATAATAATTTAATAACTATTGTTGGTCATACACATAGACCACGTTTTCCTGAAACTGGAGATATTGCTTATTTTAACGATGGCAGTTGTGTACATCCACGAAGTATTACAGGGATTGAAATTTTTGAAGGAAAAATTTCTTTAATTAAATGGTCCATTTCAACAAAGGAAGATGGGACGCTTCAAATTGTAAAAACTATACTTGAAGGTCCTGAAAAGTTATTAGATTTTAAAGCGGAAAAAATTAATTAGATATCGTCATTGCGAAGCAACTTGTTGCTGTTGCAATCTGTATAATTTGATGAGATTAAAAAGATTGCTTCAGTCGTCCCAATAACTATCGGGACTCCTTCGCAATGACGATACTATTCAGATTCATCTGGAGTGCCATTGTTCCAGTATTGAGGCGGTGTATCTTCAGCTTGTTGATTCCAGTAATCTTGAGTGACTTTATGGCCATCGAAGGTTTTTAACCTACGTTGAAAGACCCAAACGGTTGGGTTAAAAACCATATCAGTTACTGCTACTGTATATAATTGTGGGTCGCCTTCTACTTTTATTTTATCTTCTCCAATTATAACTTCAAACCCGTTATGCTCTAGTAATTTTTTTAGAAAGTCACTACGGTTTTTAGCAACACCTTTTTCAACAAAAGTGACTCTTGTTTCCTCAATACTACCAAACATATGTTTCCCTGCTAATCCCATAATTCTTTAAAATTTACTGCTCAATTCAAAAATATAATCATATAGTGGACTGTAAATACCCAGAATTAAAATCCCTAATACAGTAATAATAAGCCCTAATCTCATATAAAGTTTGTTCTTAAAAAACGGAATTGCTTGGTCGCTTTTTCGTAAAAACATCGCTCTAACAACCAATAAATAATAATACAATGAAATAGTTACATTAACCACAGCAATAAAAACAAGCCAATAATAGCCTTTACTTGCAGCTGCAACAAATAAGAAAAACTTACCGAAGAAACCAGCAACAGGAGGGATTCCTGCTAAAGAAAATAAGGCCAACATCATGACCATACTTAACTTAGGGTTTGTTCGATATAAACCTTCATAATCATTCATATTTTCTTTTCCTGTTTTCAAAGAAATGGCTTGTACTACTCCAAAAGCTGCCAAGTTTGAAAACACATAAACCAACACAAAATATACAACTGTAGCTACACCTAATTGATTTCCTGTCATTAACCCTAACAAGATAAATCCAGCTTGAGCAATAGATGAAAATGCTAAAAAGCGTTTCATATTTTGCTGACGTAAAGCAAATAAATTACCTATAAACATAGTCGCAATAGCAATTCCGTACACCAAATTTTCCCAGATATACATTAAGGGTTTAAAAATTGTGAATAATAAAATCAGTAAAATAAATGCTGCTGCACCTTTAGATATTACCGAAAGATAAGAGGCAATACTAATTGGTGCGCCTTCATAAACATCAGCAGTCCAGAAATGAAATGGAACCAAAGAAATTTTGAATGCTAATCCTGAAAAAAACAGAATTAAACCTAAAACAGACAAGTTGGTAGCCGAAATAACTTCAATAATTTCATTAAAATAAATGGACCCTGTTGTTGCATACAGCATAGAAATACCAAATAAGGAAACACCAGAAGCTAAAGCTGCCGACAGCAATAATTTAATCCCAGACTCACTCGATTTTCTTTTTGTAGTTTCGTAAGCTGCTAATGCCGCTACTGGAAGTGTTGACAATTCTAATCCTAAATAGAACATTAAAAAATCACCAGCCGAAATCATAAAATACATTCCTAATAACGAAGAAAAAAGTAAAATAAAGAACTCTGTTCCTCTATTATGCTGCACAATTTTTTCTTGCAACCAATCTGCCGATTGTAATAACACAATAAGCACTCCTATATTTAGCACATTTTTAAAGAAATGAATTAATCCGTCAGTACGAAACATGCCGCCAAATAAACTGCTTTCATCAATTGCAAAAAATCCAACAATGGTATGAATGCCAAATAAAAAGATAGCCAAATGCACAATACTACTCTTCTTGTTTTGAGGCATAAAAATTTCTGCTACAACCAGCAATAAAATAATTGCTAAAAGTAAAATTTCATGCCGCATTAATAAAAAACTACTAAAATCCATTTTAGTTATTTATAATATTTATAATACACCTTGAATAAAAGGTTGTAAACTTTCCATAATCATATCACTTAACCAAAGAGGCGCAACACCCATTCCTACAATTGGAATTAACAATAATAATATTCCTGTTTTTTCATACCAAGTAACCTTTGGCAAGTTTAAATACGCTTCATTTCTTACTGGTCCCATAAGCATAATTCCTGCTGCACGTAAAATATAAACAGCAGTTACCACAATTGCTGAAACTACTATAATTGTTGATACTCTATAAAACATATCTTCATGCTGAAATGCGCCAACAAAAATATTCATCTCTGCAATAAAACCACTCAGTCCTGGTAAACCCAATGAGGCTAAACCTACAATAACATATATTACAGAAATAAAAGGAATTACTTTTAATAATCCTCCGAGTTTATAAATATCTCTGGTATGTGTCCTTCCATAAATCATTCCAATTAAAGCAAAGAAAAGAGCAGTCATAAAGCCGTGTGAAAGTGATTGCAAAATAGCACCATTCCAAGCGGTTTTATTTAGCATGAGTAAAGCAAATAATACCATCCCTAAATGACTTACTGAAGAGTATGCGTTAATATATTTTAAATCGGTTTGTTTTATTGCACTAAAGGCTCCATAAATAACGCCAATGGTTGCTAAAATGATAAAGAACCAAGACCAATGTAACGTCCCTTCGGGCAATAAATACATGGCAACTCTAAAAATACCATAACCGCCTAATTTCATTAATACACCTGCATGCAGCATAGATACAGCGGTTGGCGCAGAAGCATGACCATCTGGAGACCAAGTATGAAATGGGAATAAGGCACCAATTACTGCAAATCCAATAAACACTAATGGGAAGAATATTTTTTGAACTTCAAAAGGAATATTTACTTGGGCAATTTCTAAAATATTGAATGTTAATGCGCCTCCATCGGCATTTGAGTTGAAATAAATTCCTAATATTCCTACTAATAGAATTGCTGAAGCTCCCATTAACATTAATGTTAATTTCATTGCTGAATATTCTTTTGGACCTGTTCCCCAAATACCAATTAATAAATACATTGGAATTACTGCAATTTCAAAAAAGACAAATAAGGTAAACAAATCAATAGAAATAAAGAATCCGTAAACACCTATGGAAAGCACAATAAGGGCAATAAAAAACTCTTTTGGCAGATCGTTCATTTTCCATGAAATAAATACGCCAGCTAAAACCACTATCGCTGTTAGTAATAATAAGGTAACCGAAACGCCATCGACACCTATATTATAATGTATATTGAACTTTTCATACCAGACAATATCTCTAGTAAAAACCATGATGCCATCATTAACAGTTCTTTCTTTAAAATAAGCAAACACAAGATTAATTGCCATTACTAATTGAATAACACTTCCAATCATTGAAACTAAACGTGCCTTTTTTAGCCCTTTAGAAAACACTAAAGCTAAAACGGTTATTATAGGTACTATTATAAAAAGTGATAAAATATCCATAATCTTTATAAATCTTCAAAAAACAAATTCCAAAATCCAATTTTCATAATTCCATTTAATTAGTTCCACAAATAAATAAACACTATGGCTAATACGACTATTCCACCAACAAATGCAAACGCATAATCTTGTACTTTTCCAGATTGCACTCCTTTTATTTTCTCTGATGCTAAAACCGTTTTGTTTCCAATGCCTTCCATTGTGCCATCTACATATTTTTTATCGAACCAAGCGATTGGTGCTGATACTCTTTTAAACAATATTTTCTTTGTAACAAATAGATAAATTTCATCAAAATAAAACTTATCACTTGCCCATTTATAAAAAGGCCCAAATGCATTAGCAAATTTATCTGCTAGACTGTTTTCTTTCTTATAAAATACCCATGCGAGAATAATTCCTACTAATCCAACTGCCACAGCTATGGCGGCCAAAGGATAATTTAAATGTGCTTCAAATCCAACTTTATCAGGTGTAACAAATTTGCTAAAAGGAACAAAGCCGCCAATAATACTCATTAACGCTAAAAATAGAAGAGGGAATATCATAGATAAAGGTGACTCTTTTGGTTTGTGTTCATATGCTTTGTCCTTGCCCCAAAATATTCCAAAATAAATCCTAAAAATATAAAACGCTGTTAATCCCGCTACAAACACACCTATATAATAAATGAGTTGATTATGTTCATATGCAGCAACTAAAATTTCATCCTTACTAAAAAATCCTGCAAATGGAGGTACTCCTGCAATCGCTAAAGCTGCAATTAAAAATGTAATATTTGTAATAGGCATATACTTTCGTAAACCTCCCATATCTTTTAAATAATTACTATGTACCGCATGAATTACTGAGCCTGCACCTAAAAATAATAAGGCTTTAAACATGGCATGGGTGAACAAATGAAACATAGATGCCATATACCCAACTCCATGATGACCGTCGTAACCAGAAACCCCTAAAGCCAACATCATATATCCTAATTGAGACATGGTTGAAAATGCTAAGACTCGTTTAATATCGGTTTGAGTAATGGCAATAATTGCTGCAAATAATGCTGAAATGGCGCCAACATAAGCTACAATATTTAACGCAAATCCGTTTTCAACAAAATAAAACATAGGGAATAAACGTGCTACTAAATATATACCAGCAACCACCATAGTTGCTGCATGAATTAAAGCTGACACTGGTGTTGGTCCTTCCATGGCATCTGGTAACCAAATATGAAATGGCAACATTGCTGATTTTCCTGCGCCTCCAATAAATATTAAAATCAATGCCCATGTAATTGCAGACAATCCCATAAATGATGTTGATGCCCAATTTAAAATAGCACTGCCCTCTGGATTGTTTAAAGTTTCAAAATCGAATGTGCCTGTATAATAACTCATTATTAAAATCCCTATTAGGAATCCTAAATCGGCAAAACGAGTAACTATAAATGCCTTTTTTGCTGCTGCTACGGCTGATGGTTTTGTATAATAATAGCCAATTAATAGGTAGGACGACACACCAACCAATTCCCAGAAAATATAAATTTGGAATAGATTTGTAGCTAAAACTAATCCATACATTGAGAATGTAAACAGCGATAAAAAAGCAAAAAACTTGGTATAGCCTTCATCGCCTTTCATATAGCCTCTACTATAAATATGAACCATTAATGATACCGTTGATACTACAAGAAGCATCATCACAGATATTGGGTCTATCAAAATTCCCATATCAATATGTAGGGTTTCGGTAAAGTTCATCCAAACAGTTTTATCCACAAATGTTTGATAAACACCATCTACTTTACCACTTACAAAAAAGTATTGATACGCTGCATAAAATGATATTGTAGCCGAAACCAATAATCCAAATACACCAATATATCCTGAAACTGCTGGTTTAATTTTTTTGTTGAAAATCCCTAATAATAAAAATACTGCTAGAGGAATTAATGGGATTAATATGGTATAGTTAAAATTCATATTATAAATTATTAATACTTCATTGTTTCGGTGTCTTTAACTTCTACAGAACTAATTTGTCTATACAAATTAATTATTATCGAAACCGCTAATGCTGTTTCGGCTGCGGCAACAGCAATAATAAAGATTGAAAAATAAACGCCTTGTAACATATCTGGATATAAATATTTATTGATGACTACAAAATTCACAACAGATGCATTCAAAATCAATTCGACAGAAATTAAAATAGATATCAAATTTTTTCTTGTAATAAAACCATAAACACCAATAAAGAACAATATTGACGTGAGTGTTAGTATTTCGTATATGCTAATCCCTTCAATCATATTGTTTCTTCAGTATTAGATTCTAATTTTTTTCCTTTAGCTATAATGATTGCACCTATCATAGCTGCCAATAACAATACACTAATAACTTCAAAAGGTAAAATAAACCCGTAAGCTTCATAACTTAATAATCCCGTTCCAATTTCTTCAGTAGTTGTAGTTATAGCCACTCCATCCGCCTTAAAATCATAGGCATATATAGTTGCAATAAATAATCCAGCTCCAATAGCACAAGCAATTCCTGTAAGTATCCGTTTAGATGGTTTTGCAACTTCTAATTTCATTTCAATATGATGCACAAGAAGCACTGAAAAAATCATGAGTACTATAATTCCACCTGCATAAACCGTAAGCTCAACCGCTGCTAAAAAGTTATAATCGATTAAAAAGAAAATACCTGCTACTCCAACTAAAGCAAATAACAAATAGATAACCGATCGTAACATCTTGCGACTACTTACCGAAGCAATTGCAGATACAATCATAATTAATGCTAAAATGTAAAATATATATCTTTCCATAATTTTAGTCTTCTACACCATGTTGCAATTTAGATCCTGGTTCGTTTAATACTCTTGTGAGTTTTGTTCTATCAAATACAGAATTTTCAAAATTTTGTCCCCATTTTATAGCATCTGTAGGACAAACATCTATACACAAACCGCACATAGTACACATGCTTAAATGGTAAACAAACTTATCTATCTTCTTTTTCTTTTTGCCTGTATTCTCGTCAATGCCTCTATCCCAAATAATTTCAATAGTACCATTAGGGCACGCAATTTCACATTTTTGGCATCCAGTACAACGGTGTTCATTATCTTCATTATGTGGCATAATAACTTCGCCTCGAAACCGATCGAACATTTTTAAAGTGGCTCTATTGTCTGGGTATTGTTGTGTAATAGCCCCTTTTCTTGATGTTAAAAAGTATTTTCCTGTAACACTCATGCCTGTTAGGAGCGTTTTAATACCATTATATATGTCTGAAAAATAACTCATGTTCTTTAAATCTTAATGGTTAGGTTAAGCCAAACTATTAAAGCCATTATTACAATATTCACTAAATTGATTGGCAACAAATACTTCCATTCTAATGTTAGTAATTGATCTACTCTTAATCGTGGAAAGGTCCATCTAAACCACATCATTAAAAACACAAGAATAAATGTCTTACCTAAAAACCAAAATACACCTAACCAAGGGATTGATTCTGTAATTCCAAAAGGGGACAACCAACCACCAAAAAATATAGTGGTAGCAATTCCTGCAATAAGAAACATATTAATGAATTCGGCTAAAAAGAAATAGGCAAATTTCATTCCTGAATATTCCGTATGAAATCCTGCACCCAATTCCGATTCAGCTTCAACCATATCAAATGGAGCTCTATTAGTTTCGGCAGTTCCCGATATTATAAACACCATAAAAGCTATTATTGCAGGTATATGGCCTTGCACAATGAGCCACCCATTTTTTTGAACTTCAACAATCTCTGAAAGTTGTAGTGATCCCGTAATTAAAATCATTGTTAAAAGAGATAATCCAACAGATAACTCATAACTTATGGTTTGCACACCACTACGCATAGCACCAATTAAAGCAAACTTATTATTACTTGCCCAACCTCCTAATAATATGCCTATAACTCCAATAGATGAAACTGCAATTAAAAAGAAAATCCCAATATTAATATCGAAAGCTTGAAACTCTTTAGTAAAAGGAATAACTGCCAATGCCATTAATGAAGAAATAATAACAAAGTATGGCGACAAATTATATAAAAATTTATCGGCTTTAACAGTTCCTGTTAATTCTTTTGAAAGAAGTTTAAGTGCATCAGCCATGGTTTGCAATAAGCCTTGAAAACCAACTCTATTTGGTCCAATTCGTAATTGAAACCAAGCAGCAATACGTCGTTCAAGTAAAACTAAAAACAATCCTAAAATCGCAAATATAGCCAGATATACTAATCCTATAAGTACCATTTCAACAATGTTAGCTACACCTTCTGGCATAATGCTAAAAAGCCAATCGTGAATGTTTTTTGTTATACTTAATGATATATTCATTACTTTTTTTTATCTATCTATATCTGGAATTACCAGATCTAATGTTGCCATTGTTGCTACTAAATCTCCAATTTTACCTCCAACTGAAATATGGTTTAATAATGATAAATTTGAAAATCCCGGTGATCGGAATTTAAGTCGATATGGACTTTTAGTTCCGGTGCTTATAATATAAACTCCAAATTCCCCTCTTGCTGTTTCAGCTTTTTGATAAAATTCTCCCTTAGGTAATTTTATGACTGCTTTGGTTGTAACTCTATATTCTCCTTCTGGAATATTATCTATCAGTTGTTCAACTATTGATAAAGATTCCCATAATTCTTGAATTCTAACCTCATAACGTGCCAAGGAATCACCTTCAGTTTTTAAAGCTTCTTTAAAGGTTACTTTGTCCAAAGCACTATATGGGTGGTGTTTTCTAACATCGCATGAATATCCAGAACCTCGAGCCACAGGTCCAGAAGCTCCGAATGAAATTGCATCTTCTTTGGTTAAAATTCCAACACCTTTCATTCTTTTCTGAAAGATTACATTGTCTGTTAAAAGGCGATCATACTCAGGTATTTTTGTTTTAAAATGAGTAACAAAATCTTTAACACGTTTTACAAAATTTGGATGAATATCAAACATCAATCCTCCCGGAACATTATAGTTCATCGTTAGACGAGCTCCACATGTTTCTTCAAAAATATCATTAATCATTTCTCGGTCTCTAAACCCATAAAAATAAGTGGTCAATGCACCAACATCCATTCCCATAACTCCCCACCACAAACAATGTGAAGCAATTCTTGTTAGTTCTCCTATAATAGTTCTAATCACTTTAACACGATCAGGAATTTCTAACTCAAGAGCGTTTTCAACTGCTAAACAAACGGCTTCATTATTTATATTAGACGATAAATAATCCATCCGATCTGTTAAATGAACGATTTGCTGATAGCTATCACGCTCACACATTTTTTCAATGGAACGATGGATATATCCTAAATCTGGTTCTACTTTTTTTATAATCTCACCATCAATAGTTAATAGTAAATTTAATACACCATGTGTTGCAGGGTGTTGTGGTCCCATATTAATTTGATATGGTTCAGTTTTAAAATTTTTATCTATTGTAGTTCTTTGTTCCATTATTTATTTGATTACCATATTAATCTCATCTACATAATCTTTTCGTAATGGATAACCGTCCCAATTTTCGGTTAAAAAGAGTCGTTTTAAGTTTGGATGATTATTGAATTTTATTCCGAAGAAATCGAATACTTCCCTTTCATGAAATTCGGCAGTAGTCCAAATATCATAAACCGAATCAAGGCTTGGAGTTTCTCTGTCTTTTATTTTAACTTTTACAACAATGCTATGCCTGTGAGTAGTAGATTCAAGGTGATAAACTACGCCTAATTCTTCTCCCCAATCAACCCCTGATAAACAAAACAAATAATCAAAACGAGTAAGCTCGTTATTTTTTAGCTGACCCATTAAAGCATGTAGATGCTCTGGTAGAACACTAATATTTAAAAATTGAGATTCTTCTTCTGTAAACTCAAGAAGGCTAGGGTTAACTGGCTCAGGAGTTTTTGGGTTTTCTTCAAAGTCTTCATCATTTTCAGGCATTTCAACAACTTCAACTTCAGAAACTTTATTGGCTTCAGGATTTGGAAACCAACTACCAATTAAATCTTGCAATGCTTCGTTTGTCATAATATTGTTTTATAAACCTTCGTCAAATCCCTCTACAGGATTTTCTTTATGTTTCATGTTCTCTGTTTTAATTTTATCTTGAAGCATAAGCATTCCTTCCAATAATGCTTCAGGGCGAGGTGGGCAACCTGGGACATACACATCTACCGGAATAACATGGTCTGCTCCTTTTACTACGGAATATGTATTGTAAAAAAATGGCCCTCCAGAAATAGCACATGCTCCCATAGCAATAACATATTTTGGTTCTGCCATTTGGTCGTATAAACGTCTTAACACAGGCGCCATTTTGTTTACAATGGTACCTGCTATAATAATTAAATCGGCTTGTCTTGGTGAAGGTCTAGCAACTTCAAAACCAAATCTTGAATAATCATGACGAGACGCTCCTGTTTGCATCATTTCTATAGCGCAACAACTGGTGCCAAAATACAATGACCACAAAGAATTTGCTCGTCCCCAGTTTATTACTTTGTCTAATGAAGTTACCATTATGTTAGCCCCATTTCCAGCTGGAATTACCTTTCCAGGGAAATCTTCCGGAATCTTATTTGCATTTTCTATTCCCATTTTAAAGCTCCTTTTTTCCAAGCGTACATTAATCCTAATCCTAAAATGACTAGGAATACAAATATTTCAATAAAAGCAACAGCTCCTATCCCTTTAAAAACTACAGCCCATGGCACTAAAAATGCAACCTCAACATCAAAAATCAAAAATAAGATAGCGAACAAATAATAACCTACTTTAAACTGTACCCAAGTTGGTCCTTTAGTTACCATTCCACTTTCGTATGGTTCACGTTTTTGTGGATTGTCTGATTTTGGCGAAATCAAATTCGACATAAAATTTGCACCAGCAACCATAACAATACCTGCTAATAAAAATACAATGATAGCTTCAGATCCCATTCCTTAATTTAAAATTTACTGTTTTGAAATTTATACTTCATAGGTTTCACCTGAGAAAAACAAGTCGTCTACTTTACTAAATTTTGAATTAGCTTTTACTTCTTTTGTTACTGCTTCTTCTCGTTCTTCAAAAGTTAATTCTTCAACTGCTCTAATAATTCCTGTTGCAACTGGGTATTCTAATCTAACTAACATGGAATGCAACGTAGAGTCTGGTTCTTTAGCATCATGAATTAAAAGGTTGCTTTCAGAAATCCCATTTTCGCCGATAGTAACAACTTCTAATTTCAATCCATTTAACACTAACCCTTTATCACGTTCTTTTCCAAAAATCATAGGTTTATTGTGTTCTAAATGGATTTGCTTATCTGCTCGTACAGCTTTATCTGTAATGTTTGTATAACACCCATCATTAAAAATTGGACAATTTTGTAAAACCTCAACCAAAGATGTGCCTCTAAATTTTTCAGCATCAATAAATAATTGTGTCATTTCTTTAGGTGTATTTCCTCCTATTCTAGCAAAAAATCGTGCCTGAGCGCCTATAGCTAACTCACCAGGAGAAAAAGGAGGCTGTGTATTTCCATAAGGAGAAGTTTTTGTTTTTTGTCCTATTAAAGAGGTTGGTGAAAACTGTCCTTTAGTTAAACCATAAATCTCATTATTAAATAGAATAATGTTTAAATCAAGATTCCTTCGGAGTACATGTATAAAATGATTCCCACCAATTGCTAAAGAATCTCCATCTCCAGTAATAACCCAAACACTTAAATCCGGATTGGCTAATTTAACGCCGCTTGCTATTGCTGGTGCTCTACCATGAATACTGTGCATCCCATAAGAATCAATATAGTAAGGAAAACGTGAGGAGCATCCAATTCCAGAAATAAAGACAACATCTTCTTTATTAATTCCCATTTCTGGCAAAGCTTTTTGCATGGCTCTTAATATTACATAATCATCACAACCAGGACACCATCGTACTTCTTGATCGCTTGCAAAATCTTTAAACGTATATTTTTTTGCCTCTACCATAACTATTTTATTAGTGTTTTAAATTTTTTAGTTAGTTCGCTAACTCCAAATGGTAATCCTTGAATTTTATTATATTGAGAAAATTCAATATTAGTGAATTTAGCTCTTAATATAGAGACCAATTGACCGTTGTTTAGTTCACAAATAACAATTTTTTTGAATTTTGAAAAGATTGCTTCAGTATTTTTCGGAAACGGATTGATATAATTAAAATGTACATGTCCAATTTTATATCCTTCATCACTTATTTTTTTAGTTGCAGAATGTAAGCTTCCAAATGTTCCTCCCCAACCAACAATTAATAAATCCCCTTCTTCATTAAAATCTGATTTTAAATCTGGAATACTATTTTGTACTCTTTCAACTTTTTCTGCTCTAATTTTAGTCATGTACTCATGGTTATCAGGAGCATAAGAAATATTCCCAGAAGTTTTGTTTTTTTCTAAACCACCAACACGATGTTCAAAACCAGGAGTTCCTGGAATTGCCCATTCTCTTGCCAACGTAACAGCATCTCTATCATAAATATTCCATTTTTCAGAATCACCACCACTTATTTGTTTATGTGAAATTAGTGGCATCTCATTGATTGATTTTATTTTCCATGGTTCAGAGCCGTTTGCTATGTAGCCATCAGTCATCAATAAAACTGGAGTCATATGCTCTAATGTTAATCTTGCTGCTTCATATGCCCAATCAAAACAATTGGCAGGAGTACTTGCAGCAATCACTATAAGCGGACTTTCTCCATTTCTTCCATACATGGCTTGTAATAAATCTGATTGTTCTGTTTTTGTAGGCAACCCTGTTGAAGGCCCGCCACGTTGTACGTCTACAATTACTAAAGGCAATTCAAGAATCATAGCCAAACCAACAGCTTCGCCTTTTAAAGCTAAACCTGGTCCTGAAGTTGTAGTAATTGCTAAATCTCCAGCGAAAGATGCTCCTATAGCAGAAGTAATTCCAGCAATTTCATCTTCTGCTTGAAATGCTTTAACACCAAAATGTTTATGCTTTACCAATTCGTGTAAAATATCGGATGCTGGTGTAATTGGATAAGACCCTAAGAATAATTCTAAGCCACATTTCTCAGCAGCAGCCAAAAAACCCCATGCTGTCGCTTGATTACCATTTATAATTCTATACTTTCCTTTTGGCATTTTAGAAGGAGAAATAGAATACGAGTTTGGAATTAATTCTAATGTTTCTGCAAAGAAAAACCCAGTTTTTAATACTTTAGAATTCGCTTCAGCAATTATCGGTTTATTTTTAAATTTTTTAGTAAAGAAATCAAGAGTATGATTCATATCTCTATCATACATCCAATACACCATACCTAGCGCAAACATGTTTTTACTTCTTGTGATGCTTTTATTGTCTATGCCTTCCAATTCTTTTAAAGCCTCTTTAGTTAAAGAAGTCATCGAAACTTCAATAACTCTATAATTATTTAAGCTACCATCTTCTAAAGGGTTACTTGCATATAATGCTTTCTCTAGATTTTTTTTAGTAAAAGAATCTGTATCTATTATAATTGTATGACCCGCTTTTAATGCACTTAAATTTGTTTTTAGTGCCGCTGGATTCATACAAACTAATAAGTCTAAATCTTCACCTGGTGTGCTAATCTCTACACTACCTATATGTACTTGAAATCCAGAAACACCATACAAACTACCTTGAGGTGCTCTAATTTCAGCAGGATAATTTGGAAAAGTAGCAATATCATTACCAAACATTGCAGAGGTATCAGAAAACTGTGTCCCAGTTAATTGCATCCCATCTCCAGAGTCTCCTACAAATCTAATAACAACTGCTTCAAGTGTTTCTGGCTGATGATTTACTTTTGTTGTAACCATAATTTATGTTAGTTTGAAAATTTTAATTAAATTTATCAAAAAAAATGACATTCTTTTAAATATAAATGTCAAATATAATTTCACTTTTTATTACGAAATATGACTTTTGTCACTATTTGGTTTTAAAAAGAAATTTAATTTTACCAATAATTAATTTCCTAAAAATAAATAAATTATGGCAATAATAATAACCGATGAGTGTATAAACTGTGACGCTTGTGTTGCAGAATGTCCTAACAATGCAATTTATGAACCCGATCAAGAATGGGCTTATGCAGACGAAACCTCATTAAGTGGTATGGTTGCACTACCTAATGGAGATGAAATAGATGCAGATGCCGAAAACGAACCAGTATCCGATGAGTTTTATTTTATTGTACCTGATAAATGCACGGAATGTAAAGGGTTTCATGATGAACCACAATGTGCTTCAGTTTGCCCTGTAGACTGTTGTGTTCCTGATGAGAATCATGAAGAAACCGAAGAAGTACTACTAAAAAAGAAAGCTTGGTTACACGGCGAATAATCTAACTATATTCTTTTTTAAGAAAAGAAACTATTCTTATCATAAAAAAAGCACTCCTAAATTTAGGAGTGCTTTTTTTATCTTATTTTTTAACTGACATATGTCATAGTATGTGAGTTATACTATCATTATTTTTATCCAACGTATTTAAATTTTTATTGATAATAAAAAGATATATCATGGAAAAAAAATCTCAAAAGCTCATTTGTGATGCAAATGAAGCAGTAGCTATAGTTTCCCATAAAACTAATGAAGTTTGTGCCATTTATCCTATTACTCCAGCATCTCCAATGGGAGAACATGTAGATGTTTATAGTTCTAAAGGGCAAAAAAACATTTGGGGTAATGTACCAAGAATTGTTGAAATGCAAAGTGAAGGAGGCGCCTCTGGAGCAGTTCACGGTGCGTTACAAGCAGGTGCATTAACTACAACATTTACTGCATCTCAAGGATTATTACTAATGATTCCTAATATGTACAAAATAGCTGGCGAATTATTACCAACAGTTATTCATGTAGCTGCAAGAACTATTGCTACGCATGCATTATCAATATTTGGAGATCATTCCGATGTCATGGCTACGAGACAAACAGGATTTTCCATGCTGTTTGGAGGCTCGGTTCAAGAAGCCATGGACTTTGCTTTAATTTCTCAAGTAGCCACATTACGTTCTAGAGTGCCATTTCTAAATGTATTTGATGGGTTTAGAACCTCGCATGAAATATCTAAAATAGATATAATACCTGATACCGTAATTAAAACAATGATGCCTGAAAATGAAATCATGGCACATAAAAAAAGAGCTTTAGACCCTGATCATCCTGTAGTAAGAGGGACTTCTCAAAATCCAGATGTATTCTTCCAAGCGAGAGAAGCTGCAAATATATTTTATGAAAAAGTGCCTAGCATTGTTCAAAAAATAATGGATGATTTCTATAAACACACAGGGCGCCAATACAATTTGTTTGATTATGTTGGGCATCCAGAAGCAGAACGTGTGATTATAATTATGGGTTCAGGCGAAGGTGCTGTGAAAGAAACTGTTGATACATTGGTGAATAATGGCGAAAAAGTAGGCGCATTATTTGTACGCTTATATAGACCATTCTCTATTAGTCACTTTATTAATAAATTACCAAAAACAGTTGAAAAAATTGCAGTTCTAGATAGAACGAAAGAACCTGGAAGCATTGGGGAACCACTTTACTTAGATATAGTTACTGCATTTGCAGAAAGCAATAGACTAACACCAGTAATAGTTGGTGGTCGTTATGGATTATCTTCTAAAGAATTTAACCCTGCAATGGTTAAAGGGATTTATGACGAATTAACAAAAACAACACCTAAAAACCATTTTACCATTGGCATTAATGATGATGTAAGTCATGCTAGCCTTTCCTATAGTTCTGTTTTTAAAACTAACAAAGAAACTTTTAATTGTATGTTTTACGGATTAGGTTCTGATGGTACTGTTGGGGCGAATAAAAACTCAATTAAAATTATTGGGGAAACTACCAATAATTATGTTCAAGGCTATTTTGTATATGATTCAAAAAAAGCTGGAGCACAAACTATATCTCATTTACGCTTTGGTCCAGAGCCAATTTACTCAAGCTACTTAATTAATAACGCTGATTTTATTGCTTGTCATCAATTCAATTTTATTGAAAAATACGACCTTTTAAAAAACATTAAAAAAGGAGGCACCTTTTTATTAAACTCTCCTTTTTCAAATACAGATATTTGGGATATTTTACCTCAATCTATGCAGATAGAAATTATAAATAAAAAGTTGAATTTTTATGTAATTGATGCTACTAAAGTTGCACATGAAGCAGAACTAGGCAAAAGAACAAATACTGTTTTACAAACTTGCTTCTTTGCTATTTCTGGGGTTTTACCAAAAGATCAAGCCATTCAAAAAATTAAAGATGCTATTGTAAAATCGTATTCTCATAAAGGAGAAAAAATTGTACAAATGAATTTTAATGCTGTTGATAAATCCTTAGAAAACCTTCAGCAAGTACATTATTCTAAACAAGTAAACAGCAATATTAAATTAAAACCAATAATGTCTGGCAACCCAGATCCTTTTGTAAAAGAAGTATTAGGAATTATTTTATCAGGGAAAGGAGACACTCTTCCTGTAAGTGCTTTTCCTGTAGATGGTACATTCCCAACTGGAACAACACAATATGAAAAAAGAGGTATTGCCGATTTTATTCCTGTTTGGGATGATGAAAATTTATGTACCCAATGTAATAAGTGTGTTGCTATTTGCCCTCATGCCGCTATTCGTGCCACAGTAGTTTCAAATGAAGATTTAGCAGATGCCCCTAAATCCCTAAAAACAGTTCCTGCAAAAGGAAGACCTTTTACTAGTGAATCCGACTCATATGTATTACAAGTTTCTCCTCAAGATTGTACCGGTTGTGACCTTTGCGTTGCAGTTTGTCCAGCAATAAGTAAAGAGATAGATGATTTTAAATCTATTAACATGAAAAAGAAAATTGATGTTGAAGCTGAAGAAAATCTTAATTGGGACTACTTTGTTAATCTTCCAAATTACAATAGATCTGAATTACAAATAACCAATATAAAAGGGTCTCAATTTTTAGAGCCTTTATTTGAATTTTCAGGAGCCTGTTCAGGTTGTGGTGAAACACCATATATTAAACTATTAACTCAATTATATGGCGATAGCATTTTAATAGCAAATGCTACAGGATGTTCTTCAATATATGGTGGTAATTTACCAACAACACCTTATAAAACAAATGAATTAGGTAGAGGTCCTGCTTGGGCAAATTCCTTATTTGAAGATAATGCCGAGTTTGGTTTAGGTATGAAATTAGCCTTAACCAAAAAACAAGAAATTGCCATTAATTTATTAAAATCTTTAGAATTATTAGTTGGAAGTGAAATTGTAGAATCCATTTTAAATAATCTGGAAGAAACCGAAATTCAAAAAAGTGAAAAATTAGCCGATATAGAAACCCTGAAAAAAACTTTAGCATATCTAGATAACGACGACGATGCGATAAAACTAAATCAATTAGCTGGATACTTACGTAAAAAAGCCGTTTGGATATTAGGCGGTGATGGTTGGGCTTACGATATAGGTTATGGAGGTGTAGATCATGTATTAGCCTCAGGAGAGAATATAAATATTATGGTATTAGACACCGAAGTGTACTCCAACACAGGTGGTCAAACCTCTAAAGCGACACCTTTAGGGGCATCTGCTAAATTTTCTGTCTCAGGGAAAAGAACTGGTAAAAAAAGTTTAGCTGTTCAAGCCATTTCTTACGGCAATGTATATGTAGCGCAAGTGGCCATGGGGGCAAAAGATTTACAAACGCTTAAGGCTATTGAAGAAGCTACTGCTTATCCTGGAACATCTATAATTATTGCTTACTCACATTGTGTAGAACATGGTTATGATTTAAAAAATGGTGTTTCACAGCAAATAAAAGCTGTTGAAACTGGATATTGGCCACTATTTAGATTTGACCCTTCCAAACCAAAAGGAAAGAAATTTAAGTTAGATTCTAAACCTCCTAGTGCACCATTAAGTGACTTTATGTATAATGAAACACGTTTTAGCAGAGTGGTAAAAGACGATGCTAAATTAGGTAAAGAATTGATTAAACAAGCACAAGAAGAAGTAGAAACAAAATGGGAAAGACTAGAACTTTTTAGAAACATGTAACCCTGTATTTAATAACCATAAAGTTATAAATTATGAATACCAAAAAAGCCAATAAATTATTTGATGACGCGGTTGAAAAGCTAAATGAAGCTAGTGAAGAATTATTTAGACCAGAAGAAGACGTTGTTACTTATTCGGTATGCAAAAACGCACAGTTTGCTATCGAAAATTATTTAAAAGGGTTTCTTTTAAATAATGGCAAAGACTCAAGTAATTTCAATACCATTGATAGTCTTTATAAAGAATGTAAAGCAATTAATGCAAAGTTTAAAGATATTGATTTATCCGATTTTAGTTGTAAATTACATCAAATAGACTCAAGATATTGCAATGAAGTTACAAAGGTTAGTAGTTGCTTTGATGTTGCCGATAATTTGGACACCTTCTTTAGGCGAGAAAAAATTATTAGCTAATATTTATTACCTGCTCAATTTGTGGAGCATATTTTTTAATAGTCATTTCTACTCCAAATTTTAGAGTCATCTGATTAACGCTGCATCCAACACATGCACCTTCTAATTGTACTTTAACAATCTTATTGTCTTTAATTGAAACTAAAGAAATATTGCCACCATCACTTTCTAAAAATGGACGAATTTCGTCTAATGCTTTCTCAATATTTAATTTTAGTTCTTGAGTTGTCATCTTTTATTTAATAACTGCTGCACACCCAGCCATAGTAGTAATTTTAATAGCCTCAGTTGGCGGTAAATCATCATTACGTCTTACAACCTCCTGAACTACATTTCGTGTTATATTCTCAAAAGCTTGCTCTAATGGAGTCGCTGTTTGTAATGCTGCTGGATGACCAATGTCTCCTGCTTCACGAATACTTTGTACTAGAGGTATTTCTCCTAAAAAAGGAACTTTTAAATCTTCGGCCAAATTTTTAGCCCCTTCTTTTCCGAAGATATAATACTTATTATCTAGTAATTCTTCAGGTGTAAAAAATGACATGTTTTCAATAATTCCTAATACTGGAACATTGATACTCTCTTGTTGAAACATTGCGACTCCTTTTTTAGCATCTGCTAAGGC
>CAYQME010000043.1:0-19794 GCA_964418645.1 uncultured Flavobacteriaceae bacterium | reverse complement strand
TTTATGCGCTCATGCATTTTACCATCTCTTTGACTATATGCATTAAAGCATATAAATAGAGTCAACATTGGGATAATTAATCGTTTCATCTGTTTTTAGTTATTGTTCAATGATATCTTCAAAATTCACATTTTCTAGTAAGTAATCTTCCATACTTTCATCATTATAAGCTTCATCCATAATTTCAGAATTAATATTTAATAATTCTTCTTCGGTTAGTAAAGAAGCAATTTCAAAAGAGCTTATATTTTGATCAATCAGGTAAGATTCAACCATTTCATAATCTAATTTCATCTCTGCTGTATTAGGATTGTTCCAAAAGAAACCAAACATAATAACTATTGCTGCTGCAACACCTGAAATGTATATTAGGTTTTTCTTACTAAATAATGAAATTACTTTAGGTTTTTTCTTTTTAGGTAACTTATTAAAAACGGTGTCTTCTAGAGTATCTAGATAACCATTTGGCATTTCAAATCCTGGATTATCAATATCTTTTAGGATAGACTCTACTTTAATTTTACTCGAGATGTTATCCTCTAAAGAATTAAAATAATCTTTAGGTACTTTAAAACCTGTATTCTTTATGTTATTTAAATTTTTTAGCATTACACTTTCTTAGACACAATTTACTTTAAAAGGTTTAAATTCTAGTTATGTATTCTTCAATTTTTTTTACAGCAATATGGTATGACGATTTTAAAGCACCTTCACTAGTTTCTAATATATCAGACATATCCTTATATTTTACATTGTCAAAATATTTCATATTAAACACTAATTGTTGTTTTTGAGGTAGTGTAGCTATGGCTTGTTGTAACTTTAATTGAATATCGTTGCCTTCAAAATAAACATCTGCTTTTAAATTATTAATAGTACGATTTTGCAACTTTTTACTTGTTATTTGTAAACGTTTCGCATTTTTATTAATATGTGTTATAGCTTCGTTGGTAGCAATACGATACATCCATGAGTATAATTTACTATCGCCTTTAAAATTGTTAATATTTCTAAATACTTTAATAAATGTGTTTTGAAGCACATCATCGCAGTCATCATGAGAAATAACAATTTTTCGAATATGCCAATACAAACGTTCTTTATAGAGTGTAATTAACTCTCTAAAAGCTTTTTCTCGAGTTGGTTCCGATTTGAGTTGTGATAATAGGATCTTTTCGTTATCCACAAAAAAACAATTTCTTTTTTAGACTTTTCAATTTAAGAAAAGTTTAATTGTAAACGCGAATATTTAAAAAATTGTTTTTGTTTGTGTTAAAAGTTAAATATCTGACAGTCAATAATATAATTAAAATAATATCGATTAAGTGTAATTATAATCGATAAAATACATATTTTTCTTTGTAATTAGCAAAATTTGTTATAAGTTTACACCATACCTAACCTACTAACTATTTACCATTTTCCCCAAAGATGGTAAAGAAAGAGAAAAGGAAGACGTTTTAACGTCTTCCTTTTCTTATTTTAAAGATTTATTTAGATTATTATTGAATAGATTGCATAGCTACTAAATTGTTATAAACACTTTTGTTATCTAATAATTCTTGATGTTTTCCTTGCTCAACAATTTTGCCTTTTTGCATAACAACTATAGTATCGGCATTTTTAATGGTAGAGAGTCTATGAGCTATAACAATAGAGGTTCTATTTTTCATCATGTTTTCTAAAGCAATTTGAACAGCACGTTCGCTTTCAGTATCTAATGCTGAGGTGGCTTCGTCTAAAATCATGATTGGAGGATTTTTTAAAACAGCACGTGCAATACTTAAACGCTGTTTTTGTCCACCAGATAATTTGTTACCAGAATCGCCAATATTGGTATTAATTCCACTAGGTAACTCTTCTACAAACTCCCAAGCATTCGCAATTTTTAAGGCCTCAATTACTTGTTCATCAGATGCGTTTTCTTTACCTAAAAGAATATTATTTTTTATGGTATCATTAAATAGTATTGAGTCTTGAGTCACTAATCCCATTAAATTGTGAAGGGAATGCTTGGTTAAATCTCTTATATCTTCACCATCAATAGTAATTTTACCTTCATTAACATCGTAAAAGCGAGTTACAAGGTTTGCTATTGTAGATTTTCCGCTTCCTGATTGTCCTACTAAAGCTATTGTTTTCCCTTTTTCTACAGTAATGGTGAAGTTATTCAAGACCAAATCATCTTCATATTTAAACGACACATTTTCTAAACCGATTGATGAGGTAAACGCTTCTTTTGTTGATGCATTTGTTTTGTCTTTTAAGTTGGATTCTGTATTCAGTATTTCTAAAACCCGTTCTGCAGCAGCATTTCCTTTTTTAACGCTATAGCTTGCTTTACTAATAGCTTTTGCAGGCGTTAGAATATTATAGGCAAGCCCCATATATGCTAAAAATTGTTCGCCATCTAGAACACCTTCAACTAAAACCATTCGTCCGCCAAACCATAGTAAAACTGAAATTACACCAATGCCCAAAAATTCACTTGTAGGTTTGGCTAGATTGGTTCTGTTGAGTAAACTGTTTGAAAATTTAAAAAAGCGATGTGTTGAATTCTGAAATTTTGAAATAAACTTTTTCTCATTATTGAAGCCCTTAATTACTTTTAGACCGCTTAAGGTTTCTTCTAATAAGGATAAAAAAAGACCTTGTTCTTTTTGAACTTTATCAGATTTTCGTTTTAAGTTTTTTCCAATTAAAGAAATTATTAATCCAGATACAGGAATAAAAATAAACACAAAAATAGTAAGTTTTACACTTATGGTAAGCATAAAAATTATTGTAAAGATTATGGTTAATGGCTCTCTAAAAAGTAATTCTAAGATAGATAAGAATGAGTGCTGAATTTCTAAAACATCTGTTCCTAAACGTGCCATAATATCTCCTTTTCGTTTTTCTGAAAAGAAGGACAATGGTAGTTCTATTATTTTTTCATAAAGCTCATTTCTAATATCTCTGAGTACACCGTTTCTAAGAAAAGTAATAAAATACATTGCCAAATAATTAAATACATTTTTTAGAAAGAATACAATTACAACAAGAAATATAATAACAATAAGTGCTTTTGAAGGGTCATTGTCTGCAAGACTTGTAACTTTGTAATTAAGATAGTCGTTAAAGAAAGTACCAAACTTTGTAAATCCTTCATAGGTTGGTTCTGAAATAACTTGCTCTGTATTTTTATCAAATAGCACTTTTAATAAAGGCATTAAAACCATAAAGGATAAGCCAGAAAAAAGGGCATAAAAAATATTTGAAATAATATTTAATATCGCATAACCTTTGTATGGTTTGGCGAATCGTAATATTTGTTTAAAGTAATTCATTAATTAAGGTTCATGTCTTTAATTATGGCCTCTATTTTGGTTTCAAGTTTCTTTTCAGTAGCTATAAAATCTTCTTCGGAAGCTAATGGCATATTTACGCTAATATAGAACTTAATTTTTGGTTCGGTACCACTAGGTCTTAGTGCAATCTTGCTTCGGTCTTCTGTATAGTATATCAATACATTAGATTTTGGAATATCTATAGTTTCTATGCTTCCAGAAATTAGGCTTTTAGCAATTGAGAGTTGATAATCCTCTATACGTGTTACTTTAGAACCATTTACTTCTGTTAACGGGTTTTCACGAGCATCGATCATCATTTGCTTAATTTCTTTAGCACCTTCTATACCTTTTTTTGTTATTGAAATAAGGTATTCTTTGTAAAACCCATGTGTTATATACAATTGAATCAACTCTTTAAAGAAAGAACTCCCTTTAGCCTTAGCTTGAGCTGCAATTTCACAGGCTAATAGTGTTGCTGTAACGGCATCTTTATCTCTTACAAAGTCACCAACCATAAATCCAAAACTTTCTTCGCCACCGCCAATAAAATTCAACTCTGGGAAATCTTTAATCATTTTAGCTATCCACTTAAAACCTGTTAAGCCAATTTTGCATTCTACGTTATAACGAGCGGCTAAGTCTATCATCATTGGTGTGGAAACAATAGTTGAGCCAATAAATTCTTTGCCTTTAATTTTATCTCGTTTTTGCCATTGCTTCAATAAGAAATTGGTCATCATAACCATCGTTTGGTTTCCGTTTAATAAAACAAGGTCGTTTTCTAAATTACGTACTGCAATTCCAACACGATCACTATCAGGATCTGTACCAATAACAATATCGCCATCGACTTCTTGTGCTAAATTTAACGCCATTTTTAGTGCTTCTGGCTCTTCAGGATTTGGTGACTTTACAGTAGGGAAATCACCATTAGGAACTTCTTGTGCTTTTACAATATGAACATTATTATATCCAGCACTGTTTAAAGTTTCAGGAATTATAGTTATTGATGTACCATGTAACGATGTGAAAACAATGTTCAAATTATTTTTGGCTTCAGCAGTTGTATTAAAACTTCCATTTTTAATGGATGCATTTATAAAGATATTATCTATATCTTTTCCAACATAATGTATAAGATTTGTTTTCGCTTTAAACTTAACTTCAGAGAAATCTAAGGCATTTATTTCGGAAATAATATTAGCATCCTGCGGCGGTACAATTTGACCACCATCTTGCCAATACACCTTATAACCATTATATTCGGGAGGGTTATGAGATGCTGTTAAAACAATGCCGCAATGACAATTTAGATGCTTTAAAGTGAAGGATAATTCTGGTGTTGGTCTTAAATCTTCAAACAAAAACACTTCAATATGGTTTGCAGAAAAAACATCAGCTACAATTTTAGCAAATGCTTGACTGTTATGCCTACAATCAAAAGCAATGGCTGCTTTAAGTTTTTCATTAGGAAAAGCTTTTTTTAAATAATTACTTAAGCCTTGAGTGTTTTTCCCAAGGGTATATTTATTAATACGATTTGTACCAATACCCATTATACCTCGCATTCCTCCAGTACCAAACTCTAAATCTTTGTAAAAACTTTCGTTGAGCTCTTGCGTATTTGAAGCTATTAATCTCTTTATTTTTAGTTGTGTATCTTTATCAAAAAAAGTTGTTAACCAAGTGTTTGCCTTATCTAATATTTGAGGGTCAATGTGATTCATGTAAATTTAATTTGCTACAAATGTAATTATTTGTCGAAATTTCGAGCTCAAATTTGAGCATTTTAAAAGTTATTTATTACTAATTTTTAGAATGAGTTAATTATTATCAATATTTACTTGATAATTTGCTTTTGGATTTAACTTGGCATGAGATATAATGTTTGATGATGAGAAAGTACCATTATATATTAATTTTTACCACTTTTATTTCGGTCCCATTACTAGCACAGCGAGAAGCAGCTAATTGGTTTTTTGGAGATAAAGCTGGATTAAATTTTAATCAAGGTTTCCCTGTGGTTTTAACCAATGGGAGATTAAGTACGACTGAAGGTTGTTCTGCTGTTTCTGAAGCTAGTGGAGATTTACTTTTTTATACGGATGGATCCACTGTGTGGAATAAAAACCATAGTATTATGTCTAATGGTGAAAATTTAAAAGGAGATTTGTCTAGTTCTCAGTCTGCACTCATAGTTCCTAATATAAGTAATCCTGATTTATATTATATTTTCACAGCCGATGTAGCTCAGTCTTATTTTAATGGCGGAAATGGAAACGGGTTTAACTATTCAATTGTTGATCTCTCTTTTAATGGAGGGCTTGGTAAAGTAATTTCTAAAAATATAAACTTATTAGCTCAAGGCTCAGAAAAAGTATCTGCAGTTAGTGCAATGGATGGTTCTGGTTTTTGGGTCGTAACACAGGCTAAGAAAAGTTTTTATTCTTATAAGGTTAATGGTAATGGTGTAAATACTACACCAGTTATTTCTGTAGTTGGACCTAATATTTCTAACTTCAGTAATATAAGAGGTTGTATAAAAATAGCTCCAAACGGAAAAAAAATCGCTGTTTCACATCCAGTGTTTCAACCCAGCTTGGGAGGTTCACTAAATGTATTTGATTTTAATGTTAATACAGGAGTGATTAGCAATGAAGAGGTAATTGCAAATGGAAGAGTTTTTTACGGAGTAGAGTTTTCTTCAAACTCTAAATGGCTTTACGCAAGTGGAATACTAATTGATGATGAAGATGGATTTTCTGTTGCCACAGATGTAGAGTTGTATCAGTACGACTTAGAATCAACTAATATATCACGAACAGAATATTTAATAAACACTTATTCTGAAGATATCCTAGGAGAGTTGGCTGGTGCTTTACAAATTGCTTTTGATAAAAGAATCTATCATTCAATAACAAATGATAAGCTTTCCGTTATACGAGAACCTAATTTACCTAATGTAAGCAGCGATTATAGAGAATACAGTATTGATTTAGATGGTCGTTTAGCTAGATTTGGACTACCATCTTATATTCAATCAAGTTTTGAAAGTATCTTTACAATTGAAAGTCTTTGCTTTAATGATGCTACTCAATTTAGTATAGAAACTAATGATGCCATTCAATCTGTGAGTTGGAATTTTGGAGATCCTAGCACAGGGAATAACAATACGTCAACGCTATTAAACCCAATTCATGCATTTTCTGGAATAGGAATATTTGAAGTGATTCTAAATGTTGACTTTATTAATAGAGAATCGAAAACATATATAGAATTTGTTGAAATAAATGAAATTCCTGTAACCTTGAATAATATAACCTTAATACAATGTGATGTTAATGGTAATGATGATGGAGTTACATTATTTAATCTTTCTGAGGTGAAATCCTTGATTGATATTAATGATGAAGATTTACAAATAACGTATTTTAAGTCATTGCAAGATTTACAAAGTAACGAGAATGCTCTTAACGAAGCAGCTTATGAAAATGAGTTTAATAATCAAGTAATTTTTGCTAAAGTATTTGAAAATGTTGAATGTTTTTCAGTTACTGAAATTACTTTAAAAGTTACACCTTTTTCTGATTTAGGAACATATTCCGAAACGTTTATTTGCAACCCTAGTAGTGCAGATAATATAAGACTAGATTTTGAAACTGTACGAATTCAATTATTACAAGATTTTCCAAATACAGACATCACTTTTTACGAAAGCAAGAATGATGCTCTTCTAGAGAATAATGAATTGGTAGATGATTATGCACTTACTAACTCTCAAGCCCAAGAACTGTTTTTTAGAATTGAAGAAACAAATGCATGTAATAATATAGGTAGATTAGAAATTAGAGTAGTTTCTAAGCCAGTTGTTCAAGATCAAGTAACCGTATTTTGTGCAAATCGAGATAATATACTCGATGCTGGAAATGGATTTGTAAGTTATTTATGGTCAACTGGAGAAACAACGCGAACTATCCAAATTGAACAACAAGGAGAATACTGGGTTGAAGTTTCACATGGGGCAGATTGTTCAAGTACAATACATATAAACTCTATATTATCAAAAGAAATTGAAATTGATAAAATAATAATTAATGATTTTAGGTCAGATAATTCAATAATTGTTTTGTTGAAAAATTATGATGGTGTACTAAAATATTCAATTGATGGAGGACAAACATTTTCTTCAATTAATAGATTTGATAATGTAGTTCCAGGATTATATAATCTATTGGTTACGCGAGATGATTGTAATACAACTAGTGCGACAATTTTAGTTGGGGGATTTCCTAATTATTTCACTCCAAATGATGATGGGTTTCATGATACATGGCAGCTAAAAAAACCAGAATTTTTTAAAGATGCAGAGATTAAAATTTACAATCGCTTTGGGAAAGTGTTAAAAACATTAAAAGCTTTTGAAAGTTGGGATGGAAAAGTTGAAGGTACTTTAGTTACACCAACGGATTATTGGTTTTCGATTAAGCAAAATCAAAAGACAGCTTTTGGACATTTTTCTTTAAAACTCTAAAGATTTAATTTTTTCTTTATGGTATATCTGTTTTTATCTTTTTTTGAGCGTAAAATAATTTCTCCCAAAAAGCCAGCAACAAAAAACTGACTACCAATAATCATTGTAGTTAGGCTAATATAAAACTGAGGGCGTTGTGTAATAAGTCGCCCATTAGGATTCATAAATACTTTATCAATTCCTAGATATAATGCGAAGACAAAACCTATAAAAAGCATCAATGCGCCAAGAGCACCAAAAAAGTGCATAGGGCGTTTGCCAAAACGCGATACAAACCAAATTGTAATTAAATCTAAAAAACCATTTATAAAGCGTTCCATACCAAATTTTGTTTTTCCATATTTTCGAGCTTGGTGTTGTACTACTTTTTCTCCTATTTTTACAAAGCCTTCATTTTTTGCTAATACAGGAATATAACGATGCATTTCACCGTATACATTAATACTTTTTACTACATCTTTACTATAGGCTTTTAGTCCACAATTAAAATCATGTAACTTTACACCAGATGTTTTTCTTGCTGCCCAATTAAATAATTTGGAAGGTAAATTTTTTGTAACAATAGAATCATATCGTTTCTTTTTCCAACCCGAGACTAAATCTAACTGGTCATCAACTATCATATTGTAAAGCTCAGGAATTTCTTCTGGATTGTCTTGCAAATCAGCATCCATGGTAATAATTACATCACCTTTGGTTTTTTTAAAACCAGCATGTAAGGCTTGAGATTTTCCATAATTTTTAAAAAACCGAATGCCTTTTACATTGGCGTTTTTTTCAATTAAGGATTCAATAGTTTGCCATGAGCTGTCTGTGCTGCCATCATCAATAAAAATGATTTCGTAAGAAAAAAGATTGGATTGCATAACTTTTGCAATCCAATCGTGTAACTCTTTTAATGAGTCTTGTTCGTTAAGTAGTGGTATAACTACTGATATGTTCATTTTAAATGAGTTCTATATTCTTTTTCAAAAGTAAAGAATTTATTTAAGCATCAGGATTACTTTTCTTCATTATTGCAGCAACTATAAGACCAATGATACTTTGAAATAATAATCCCCAAGCTAATGATTTTAGTAAATTAAGAATTCCATATTGATTTTGACCTTCAAGTTTTTCAACAGCTTCTGCAATAGCCTCAGGAGGAGCACTAAAACCTTCCATAAATCCTATTGTAGCTTCAATAGTTTTTTCTTTGATGACTTCAGCTGCATCTGGATCGATAAAATTGAACAAAATAGCACTCACAGCAGTACTTATTGCAATACCAATAGCAACAGTAATAAAATATGATGAAAAGGCCTGTTTAAAACTAAGAAAACCTTCAAAAAAACTTTTAGACTTAGCAGTTGAAACAATTCCAAATCCTACAATAACAATTAGTAATCCTATTCCAATCCACATATTAACCATGAGATTAATATTTATTGCATAAATTAGAACTGTAATTAATGCTAATAAACCTCCAAGATATACACCATAATTAATAGCGCTTGATTTAATTGATTTTTCCATAATATTTATTTTTAGTTATTAATGCTAGTTAGTAAACAAATATACTAAAACGTTACACTTTAATTACCACGAAAGTGGGAATCTCATAAATTGTCACTTAAAACATTGTTCACCAAAAAAGATAAATCTTATAAATTGAAGTTAAAGAGTATATAATCAGTAAATTTGTTCATTCAAAAAAACAAATAAAATATTGTTATTTTGTAAAAAATACTTAAATTTGCACCTCGAAAAAAGAAACGATTTTAAAGTTTAAGTGATGAAAAAAGGAATACATCCAGAAAATTATAGATTAGTAGCATTTAAAGATATGTCAAATAACGACGTGTTTTTAGCAAAATCTACAGCAAGTACTAGTGAAACTATTGATGTAGATGGTGTTGAGTATCCACTTGTTAAAATGGAAATTTCAAGAACATCTCATCCTTTTTATACTGGTAAATCAAAATTAGTAGATACTGCTGGTCGTATTGATAAGTTTAAAAACAAATACGCAAAATTCAAAAAATAAATATTTTTTTAAAATATATTTAATGAAAGCCTTTCAACTATTGAAAGGCTTTTTTATTTTTACACAAATGCGTTTTTATGAACTATATACTTTTTGATGGACCAAATCGAAATGCTTTACTTCCATTTACTTATACAAGACCCGTTGCCGATATAAGAATTGGAATATTAACCATTCGTGAAAAGTGGGAAGCATATCTTGGGTATACAACTTCAACAGTAACTGAAGATTATTTAACAGATAAATTCCCTATGGTTGAGTTTGAAGAAAACATCATGATTAATGCATCATGTTTACCAAATGAACCCCTTGTCGCAATGATTAAGGGATTAACTAAAAATCAGGTAATTTTTAAGGACGAAGAGGTTATAGCTTTTTTTACAAGTGATAGCCAAGAAGAAGTAAATTTTGACACATACAAAGCTATTGAATTTAAGGATGATATTTTGAGTATTGAACATACATGGGATGTCTTTTCTAAAAATGAACAAGCCATTCAAGAAGATTATAACTTGCTTACTCAAGGACGTAAATCACAGCCTATACCAGAAATGACGGTAGCATTTAATTCGGAACATATATTTATAGAAGAAGGAGCAAAGCTACCTCTGTGCTCTCTTAATGCTTCAAAAGGACCAATATATATCGGGAAAGATGCAGAAATAATGGAAGGTAGTATGATAAGAGGTCCCTTTGCTTTATGCGATAATGCTGTAGTTAAGCTTGCTGCTAAAATTTATGGTGCTACAACTATTGGTCCCGGTTGTACAGTAGCAGGAGAAATAAAAAATTCAGTAATCTTTCAAAATTCTAATAAAGGTCATGAAGGGTATTTAGGGAATGCAGTTATTGGTGAATGGTGTAATATTGGAGCAGATTCTAACAATTCAAACCTTAAAAACAACTATGCCGAAGTACGCCTTTGGGATTATGAAACTGAAGGTTTTGCAAGAACAGGATTGCAGTTTTGCGGATTAATGATGGGAGATTATAGTAAGTGTGGTATTAATACAATGTTTAATACAGGAACCGTGGTTGGCGTAAGCGTTAATATTTTTGGTAGCGGTTTCCCCAGAAATTTTATACCAAGTTTTAGTTGGGGAGGTCATAAAGGCTTCACGACCTATTTAACCAAAAAAGCTTTTGAAGTTGCCAAAATAGTTATGGCAAGACGCAATGTTGAGTTTACCGAACAAGATGCGGTTATTTTAGAGCATATTTTTGAGGATACTAAAAAATACAGAAAACAATAAAAAGAATTAATTATGCTTGGATTATTTTTAATTTTTTTCATAGGTAAATATTATTACGAACTCGCTCAAGATTATTACAAGCATAGATGGTTATATGGTATTTTTGGAATCATAGTATATTATATTGGAACAGCTATTGGCGGAGTTATTTTAGGGTTTTTAGATCTCATTTTTGCTTGGAATTTTGATTGGGAGAATAGTTTGTTTCTTGGGTTTCTTGCTTTACCTTTTGGAATTGCTGCTACTTATGCTATTTATAGTTTACTAAAAAAGAAATGGAAAAATGAAGTAGTAGTTGTAAAAGATGAAATTCAAGATATTGGAAAGAATACTGAAAATGCAGACAAAAATTAATCTTTAATTTACTCCTTATGGTCTTAATTGAAGGAGATTAACATCAAATTATTCGTTTTTTCATTCGCTTTTTAAGTTGTAAATTTGCACGCTTGTTAAAAACACAAGGATGAATTCTATTAAAAAAGTCGCTTTTTATACTTTAGGTTGTAAACTTAACTTTTCAGAAACTTCAACAATTGCAAGAAGTTTTAAAAGCGAGGGGTTTAGCCGTGTAGATTTTTCTGAGGCTGCCGATATATATGTTATTAATACATGTTCAGTTACAGACAATGCCGATAAGCGCTTTAAAACTATTGTAAAACAAGCTCAAAAAGTAAATCCTGAAGCGTTTATTGTAGCCGTTGGTTGTTATGCACAGTTAAAACCACATGAATTGGCTGACGTTAATGGAGTAGATTTAGTGCTTGGAGCAACCGAGAAATTTAACGTTACAAGTTATATTAACGATTTACTAAGTCATCCCGAGCGCAATCGAGGGGTTGGTGAAGTGCACTCCTGCGATATTGATGAAGCTGATTTTTATGTAGGAAGCTATTCCGTTGGAGATAGAACACGCGCGTTTTTAAAAGTTCAAGATGGTTGCGACTATAAGTGTACGTATTGTACAATTCCTTTAGCACGTGGTATATCAAGAAGTGATACACTTAGTAATGTACTAAAAAAAGCAAAAGAAATTTCTGAGCAAAACATCAAGGAAATTGTACTTACGGGTGTAAATATTGGGGATTATGGTAAAGGCGAATTTGCTAACAAAATACATGAGCATACATTTTTTGAATTGGTACAAGCTCTTGATAATGTTGAAGGTATTGAGCGTTTAAGAATTTCATCGATTGAACCTAATTTATTAAAAAACGAAACGATTGAATTTGTATCTCAAAGCAAATCATTTGTGCCACATTTTCATGTGCCATTACAAAGTGGGCATAACCTCATATTAAGGTTAATGAAACGTCGTTATTTGCGTGAATTGTATGTAGAACGTATTTCGAAAATAAAAGAAGTAATGCCTCATGCATGTATTGGTGTTGATGTTATTGTTGGATTTCCAGGAGAAACTGATGACCATTTTTTAGAAACATATAATTTTTTAAATACACTTGATGTGTCTTATTTGCATGTGTTTAAGTATTCTGAGCGTGATAATACAGAAGCGGTAGATTTAAAGGGTGTTGTGTCAAAAAACATACGCACTAAACGTAGTAAGATGTTACGAGGGCTATCAGTAAAAAAACGACGAGCATTTTATGAAAACCAGATAGGTAGTGAAAGAACAGTCCTGTTTGAAAGCGAAAATAAAGATGGATATATCCATGGCTTTACTGAGAATTATATAAAAGTAAAAGCACCTTGGAATCCAGAATTGGTAAATACTTTACATAACATAAAGCTTACTGAAATAGATGATGATGGTTTGGTACGTTTTGATTTTGCGGAGGAAACCGTATTGTCTTAAATCCTCACACCAACAGGAAGCATGCTTTTGTAGCGTCTGTTCTTGCGAATAAATTTTGCAATTGGAGGACTCGTTGGAACTACGCTAATATTGCGTTTTTGAATATTTTCCATAACCAATTTTAAAAAATCTTCAACAAATGTTTCATCCGTCACACATTCTGGAACAATAAGTTTTGTTAAAAAAATCTTTCGATCTTGGAGCGAATATTCAATTTTTGCTAGTTCGTTATCAACCTCTAGTTGAAATTGACGTAAAAATGTATTATCTGTAAGTTCAGCTGCATCAATCATAATTAGTCTTATTTATTCAATGGAGAAAGCACTATTTTGTATAGTTTTGCTATGCAAATTTACAAAAAAAATAGTTATCAGCCATATATTATTGAACCTTAATTGTTTATGAGCCAAGAAATAATTCACGTTTACTTTATGCCAGGAATGGCAGCTAACCCTTCAATATTTGAATATATTAAGTTACCCGAAGAGCAATTTGAAATACACTGGTTAGAATGGGTTATCCCAGTTGTTAATGAGACTATTGAGAGTTATGCTAAAAGAACACTTACAAGTATAACACATAAAAATAGGGTTCTCATAGGTGTTTCTTTTGGAGGGATTTTAGTTCAGGAAATGAGTAAGCATGCTCACTTTAAAAAAGTAATTATAATATCAAGTGTTAAAACACGGTTTGAACTTCCAAAGCGAATGAAAATTGCTAGAATTACTGGAGCTTATAAAATGATTCCAACACGATTGTTAAGTAATGTAGAAGCATTGGCAAAATATGCTTTCGGAAAAACAGTTACTAAACGTGTAGAGTTGTATAAAAAATACTTATCTGTGAGCGATAAAAGGTATTTAGATTGGGCAATAAAAACAGTTATATTTTGGGATGAAGAGAAAGCATTACCTAATGTTGTTCACATACATGGCGAAAAAGATGCCGTTTTTCCAATTAAAAATATCAGTGATTGTATTGTTGTAAAAGGAGGTACACATATTATGATTATTAATAAATATAAATGGTTTAACGAAAATTTGCCTAGACTGATATTAAGTTAAAGTTTAATGCCATATCATATTTTTTTTTACATTTAAAGCGTTATATCTTTTTAAAAAAAAATATTATAAGAAATTAATAATGATATAGAACGACTAATTTAGTAATTCAATATACCTAAATCTATAAGTTAAAAATATGAAAACAATTAAAAATATATTGGCTTTTGTTGGTTTATTAAGTTTAGCTGGATTGTTAGTTTTTGCGGTTCAGGATGCTCCAAGCGACGAAAATTTAGAAAAGAAAATTATAAACGAATACAACGTTTATGCACTTAATGTCCCTGACAACTTAGACTTTGCAGGGGAAGCATTACCATTAAAAAATCCCGATATTCATGAACGAATGGATCGAGAATTGCTGGTGAATACCTATTGGCAATCAAATGCGTTGTTAATGTTTAAACGCGCAAATAAGTATTTCCCGATTATTGAACCAATATTAAAACAATATGGTATTCCAAATGATTTTAAGTATTTATCAGTTATAGAAAGCGGATTAACTAATGCTGTTTCTCCAGCTAATGCTAAAGGCTTTTGGCAAATTATGAAGGTTACAGGAAAAGAAAATGGTTTAGAAATTAATACTAATGTAGACGAACGTTATAATTTAGAAAAATCTACAATAGTAGCCTGCAAATATCTTTTAAAAGCTAGGGAGAAGTTTGGAACTTGGACTTTAGCAGCAGCATCGTATAATGCCGGAATGTCAGGCGTTTCAAAACGATTAGAAGAGCAAAGTGTGGGTAACTATTACGATTTGTTACTAGGCGAAGAAACGGGACGTTATTTGTTTAGAATTGTAGCTTTAAAAGAAATTTTAAATCATCCAGATAGGTATGGTTTTAATTTTAGATACAAAGATCTTTACAAGGGTATACCAACTTATAAAGTTGCTGTAGATACTGCTATAACCGATTTTGTAAAGTTCTCTGAGCAGTTTGGTATTAATTATAAGATACTAAAACTACATAATCCATGGTTACGAGAAGCACACCTTAATAATAAATCTGGAAAACTGTATTTTATAGAAATTCCTAAAGAAGGATATTATTCTAAACCTTAAAAGGATTAATTATTAACGTCTACTACGTCTATTTTGTCTTGACGAGGTTGGACTTCCGTAATGTTGATTAGGAATTGAAGCACGCTTCATTTGGTCTTTCATCATTTTAATTTGTTCTGAAAGCATATCACGTTTATCTAGCTTTTGCGCTTCAATTAATAACTTATTTGCTTCTTGTTTGCGTCTTTTACTAAATGCAATACCAGCTAAATTTAATTTTGCCATGGCTAAATCATGGTCCATAGACAAACCTAAAGAAATAGCATTTTTAAAATATTTTTCAGCTTCATTCATATTGGTTTGAGAAACCATAATACCATTTAAGTAATTGTAATAACCTTGTTGTTTCCTTGTTAAAGCTGATTTAGGCTTTTTTATTTTATCTAACCATTTTTTTGCGCCTTCAAAATTTTGCTTACGTAACTTTAAAAAAGACAATAAAATAAACTCATTTTTAAAGTAAAGAAAGATGAAAATTGAAGATAGTAGAATATACATAATACCATTACCTATATAGCCTTCTATAAATTGATAAACAGCATAAGCTAGGATTAAAAGGGCAATAAATAGCTTTATATTTTTGTTGTACATTTTTTTAGTTTTATTTAAGATCACAAAGGTAGTAAAAACAATTCAAAATATTTTTAATTTTAGGTTTGTCAAAGTAAAAACTCTTTGTATATTTGCCCGCAGTTTTGAGGAGATAAAACAAAACTGAGATTTAATTAAAGAAAAGTAGATTTTAAAGATATAGTATAATGAAAAGAACGTTTCAACCATCAAAGAGAAAAAGAAAAAACAAGCATGGTTTTAGAGAAAGAATGGCATCAGTAAGCGGTAGAAAAGTTCTTGCTCGTAGAAGAGCTAAAGGCAGAAAGAAACTATCTGTATCTTCAGAATTGCGTCATAAAAAATAATGATTAACAATTGTTAATATATTAAAGGTGTTACTAGTCGTAACGCCTTTTTTTATACTCATTTGATACCTATTTTTGAACAATTTAAAAAATAACACACTATCTAATGCCAAAAAGAAAAGACCTTAGTTCCATTTTAATAATAGGCTCTGGACCAATAGTTATAGGGCAAGCTTGTGAGTTTGATTATTCAGGAACTCAAGCGTTGCGTTCATTACGTGAAGATGGAATAGAAACCGTTTTAATAAATTCTAACCCAGCAACAATAATGACCGATCCTGCAATGGCCGATCATGTGTATTTGTTGCCACTTAAAACGAAATCTATTTTACAAATATTAAAAGAGCACCCGCAAATTGATGCCGTTTTACCAACAATGGGAGGGCAAACAGCTTTAAATTTGTGTATAGAAGCTGATGAGAAGGGCATATGGAAAGATTTCGACGTTGAAATTATAGGTGTAGATATAGACGCTATTAATATTACTGAAGATAGAGAGAAGTTTAGAGAGTTAATGTTAGCTATTAATGTACCAATGGCACCTCAAGCCACTGCGACTTCTTATTTAAGCGGAAAGGAGATTGCACAAGAGTTTGGTTTTCCTTTGGTTATTAGAGCATCCTTTACTTTGGGAGGAGCAGGAGCCTCTTTTGTATATAAAGAAGAAGATTTTGATGAATTATTAAAGCGTGGTTTGGAAGTTTCTCCAATCCATGAAGTCATGATTGATAAAGCGCTCATTGGCTGGAAGGAGTTTGAGTTAGAATTGCTTAGAGACGCCAATGATAATGTAGTTATTATCTGTTCAATTGAAAATATGGACCCTATGGGAATCCATACAGGTGATTCTATTACAGTAGCACCAGCAATGACTTTAAGTGATACTACATATCAGAAAATGCGTGATATGGCCATACACATGATGCGTAGTATTGGAGATTTTGCAGGAGGCTGTAATGTGCAATTTGCTGTAAGTTCTGATGAGAATGAAGATATTATTGCCATAGAAATAAATCCACGTGTGTCTCGTTCTTCAGCATTGGCGAGTAAAGCTACAGGTTATCCCATAGCAAAAATTGCTGCTAAATTGGCTATAGGTTATACCTTAGATGATTTAGAAAACCAGATTACCAAATCTACATCTGCCTTGTTTGAACCAACATTAGATTATGTAATCGTCAAAATTCCGCGTTGGAATTTTGATAAGTTTGAAGGTAGTGACAGAACTTTAGGATTGCAAATGAAATCTGTTGGCGAGGTTATGGGTATTGGTCGTTCTTTTCAAGAGGCGCTACATAAAGCCACACAATCTCTCGAAATAAAGCGTAACGGTTTAGGAGCCGATGGGAAAGGTTATAAAAATTATGATCAAATAATTGATAAGTTAACACATGCTAGTTGGGATCGTGTATTTGTAATTTATGATGCTATTCAAATGGGAATTCCGTTGAGCAGAATACATGAGATTACAAAAATTGATATGTGGTTTTTAAAGCAATATGAAGAGTTGTACCATCTAGAAAAAGAAATATCAACTTTTACTATAGATACTATCGAGCGCGATTTACTTCTGGAAGCCAAACAAAAAGGGTACGGTGACCGACAAATAGCACATATGCTAGGGTGTTTGGAAAGCCAAGTGTATAACAAGCGTGACGAACTTAACATCAAGCGTATTTATAAATTAGTAGATACTTGTGCTGCCGAGTTTAAAGCGAAAACGCCATATTATTATTCAACTTTTGAAAATGAAGTTAAAACAGCAGATGGAGATTGTTATTCCGATAATGAAAGCATAGTATCAGATAAAAAGAAAATTATTGTTTTAGGTTCAGGACCTAACAGAATAGGTCAAGGCATAGAGTTTGATTATTGTTGTGTTCACGGAGTATTGGCAGCAGCAGAATGTGGATATGAAACCATTATGATTAATTGTAACCCAGAAACCGTTTCAACAGATTTTGATACCGCAGATAAACTGTATTTTGAACCTGTTTTTTGGGAACATATTTACGATATTATTCGCCATGAAAAACCAGAAGGAGTTATTGTTCAATTAGGAGGACAAACAGCATTAAAATTGGCTGAAAAATTAGATCGTTACGGTATAAAAATTATTGGAACTACATTCCAATCTTTGGATTTAGCAGAGGATAGAGGTTCGTTTTCAACCTTATTAAAAGAAAACAATATTCCATATCCAGAATTCGATATTGCAACTACAGCAGATGAAGCTTTGGCAATTGCAGAAGTTTTGGATTTTCCAATCTTAGTGCGTCCTTCATATGTACTTGGTGGACAAGGTATGAAGATTGTCATCAATAAAAAAGAATTGGAAGAACATGTTGTAGATTTACTTCGGAAAATGCCTGGGAATAAGCTGCTATTAGATCATTATTTAGATGGTGCCATTGAAGCAGAAGCAGATGCTATTTGTGATGGAGAAAATGTGTATATAATTGGTATTATGGAGCACATAGAACCTTGTGGAGTTCACTCAGGAGATAGTAATGCCACATTACCGCCATTTAATCTTGGGGATTTTGTAATGCAACAAATTAAAGATCATACATTTAAAATTGCAAAAGCTTTGCATACAGTTGGCTTGATAAATATTCAGTTTGCCATAAAAGATGAAATGGTTTACATTATTGAAGCAAATCCAAGAGCATCACGAACGGTACCTTTTATATCAAAGGCTTACAGTGAACCGTATGTCAATTATGCAACTAAAGTAATGCTGGGAGAAAAGAAAATCACTGATTTTGATTTTAAACCTCGATTGGAAGGCTATGCTATCAAGCAACCAGTATTTTCTTTTAATAAGTTTCCAAATGTAAATAAGCAACTCGGACCAGAAATGAAGAGTACTGGCGAAAGTATTTTATTTATTGAAAGCTTAAAAGATGATCAGTTTTACGACTTGTATTCTAGACGTAAAATGTATTTAAGTAAGTAAATATTTCATTTTGACGAAGTTTTATATATAATTACCCAAAAATTATTAAATTAGCTTAAAATAACTCAATGACACTATGAATAAAAAATTACTTACGCTTATATTTACTATGTTTATTACTTCTACGCTATTAGCTCAGGTAACATCTGGACAAGTAGATGATTTTGAAGATGGCACAAAACAAGGCTGGGGTATTGGAGCTACGGCAACAAATCAGCCAACTAACGAGGCTACAGACGGGCCAGCTGGGGTTAATGATAATTTTTTTAAATATACTACTAACGGCAACCCAAATGGAGCAGGTAGTAAACTAATTATTTTTAATAAGAACAGTAATTGGATTGGTAATTATACTGGAGCTAGTGTATTTGGAATTAAATTTGACGTTAGAGTTACAGGAAGTGATTTAAATTTACGAGTTGCTTTTCAAAATAGTTTAACTGGTGATCAAATTTGTACAACGAATTCAGTTGTAGTAAATGCAGGTTCTGGATGGATACCAGTAGTAATTCCTATTACAGCTTCAGATATGCAGATAGTTGGTTTTGGATCAGCAACACCAACTACTCTTTTAGGAAGCGGTAATATTAATGAAATTCGTATACTTAGTAATACAGTTCCATCTTGGAATGGTGAAGCTTTTAATGGTATGCCTACATCGTTGGATATTGATAACATAGAAACATCTTCTTTATTAAGTACTAAAGACAATAACCCTTTAAATTCATTTTCAATATCACCAAACCCAGGCACAGATAGGCTTAATTTAAAATTATCAAGATTGAACAATACTGTTAGTTTAGAAGTTTTTGATGTTTTAGGAAAGAAAATATTTG
>CAYQME010000042.1:0-20394 GCA_964418645.1 uncultured Flavobacteriaceae bacterium | reverse complement strand
ACAAAGTGGAGTAAAGTGGTAAAAAGTGGTAATATTTTTATTAGATTTGAAGTTATACAAATAAAAAGGTATTTAAAGTTTGAATTCACTAATTGGAACATACGAATGTAAGGTTGATGCTAAGGGTAGGCTCATGTTGCCTTCTGCTTTAAAGAAGCAGTTGTCATCTTCAATGCAAAAAGGTTTTGTATTAAAGCGCGCAGTGTTTCAGCCATGTTTGGAATTATACCCAATGCAGGAATGGGAGGCTTTAATGCAAAAGGTGAATAAACTTAATCGGTTCAAAAAGAAAAACAACGATTTTATTAGACGATTTACAGCAGGTGTAAAGCTAATTGAGTTGGATGCTTCAGGACGTTTACTCGTGCCTAAAGATTTAATTGCTTTTGCCGGAATATCTAAAGAAATAGTAGTGTCATCAGCTGTGAACATTGTTGAAATTTGGGATAAAGATAATTATGAAAAAGCTATTGATGATGCTGTAATTGACTTTGCAGATTTAGCCGAAGAAGTAATGGGACAAGACAACGATGAAGATGGCGTATCATAATCCAGTACTGTTAAAAGAAACTGTTGACGGTTTAGATATTAAGGAAGATGGAGTTTATGTTGATGTTACGTTTGGAGGTGGAGGACATAGCAGGGAGGTTTTAAATCGTTTAGGAAAGAATGGAAAACTAATTGCATTTGATCAAGATAAAGACGCTCTTTTAAATACAATTGATGATACCCGGTTTACACTTATAAATGAAAACTTTAGATACGTAAAACGATTTCTAAGATTTCATGGTGTAAAGTCAGTTGATGGTATTCTTGCCGATTTTGGAGTGTCTTCACACCAATTTGATGTTGCAGACAGAGGATTTTCAACACGTTTTGAAGCTAATCTTGATATGAGGATGAATCAGCAAGACGTATTATCAGCATATAATGTTGTTAATGAATATGATGAGGTAAAATTACGAAAAGTGTTTTGGGAGTATGGCGAGTTAAGACAAGCTCCAGTATTAGCAAGAACTATAGCTTCAGAACGAAAAGCTGAAGACATCAAAACTAGTGAGCAGTTAAAACATGTGCTCAAAAAGCATTTACCGCCACGTCATGAAAACAAGATTCTGGCTCAGATATTCCAAGCAATTAGAATAGAGGTGAATCAGGAGATTGAAGTATTAAAATTTTTTTTAACACAAACGCCAGAATTATTAAACAAAGGAGGGCGTTTAAGTTGTATCTCTTATCATTCGTTAGAAGACAGATTAGTGAAACGGTTTATGAGAAGCGGATTGTTTGAAGGTGAACCAGAAAAGGATGTTTTTGGAAATATTGATGTTCCTCTTAAAAAGATAGGGAAATTAATAGTGCCAACTCAAGATGAAATACAATTAAACAATAGAGCTAGAAGTGCTAAACTAAGAATTGCTGAGCGATTATAAATGGTTAAAAAGAAAATCAATAGTGTTTTAAAAGGAACTTTTTTAATAAGTGATGATTCATTTAAAAATTGGCGAATGATTATTTTCTTATCAACGCTAGCCATTATTATGATTGCCAGTTCACATAGCGCAGACAGAAAAGTATATGAAATTGCAAGATTAAGCGAGGAGGTAAAAGAATGTCGTTCGGTCTTTATTGATGGACGGTCTGTTCTAATGAACCTAAAAAAAGAGTCGACAATACAAAAGCAGTTAGCATATAAAGGTGTGTTTCCTTCAGAAGAACCACCAAAAAAAATTAAAGTAACAACAAAAGAATAAAATACAGCCATGGCAGTAAAGGAGAAAAACATATTAAACCGATTGTATTTTGTAGCAGGATGTATGTTCGTCTTCGCACTTCTTGTTGCTTTTAAATTAGTAAACATTCAGTTAGTTCAAGGAGACCAGTATCGCGATTTAGCAGAAAAAAGAACCATTCAAAATGTAGATATTCCAGCAAATAGAGGGAATGTATATTCAGCTGATGGTAGCTTGTTAGCCACATCAGTTCCTAAATATGATATTAGAATTGATGCTGTAGCACCATCCACTAAAAATTTTGAAAAATATTTAAAGCCTTTGTGTGATGAGATTGCAAAATTCCATGGGAAACCTTCAAGTTTTTTCCAACAAAAAATAAGAAGGGCAAGAGTAAATAAGAATAGATATTTATTATTAGCTAGAAATCTTGGATATACAAATTACATTAAGTTTAGAAATTTTCCGTTGTTAGAATTGGGTGGTAATAAAGGAGGGCTTATTGTAGAACAAAGTACCAAGCGTGTACATCCAATGGGTGGAATTGCAGAACGTATCATAGGTTATGAACGTTTTGATAATCAAGGAAATGTAACGCGACCAGGAATTGATGGTGCCTTTGGCGAAAAATACTTGCGAGGCACCAACGGGCGACGTTTGAAACAAAAAATTGGTAAAGAACAGTGGAAACCTATTGGAGATTATAATCAAATAGAACCTCAAGATGGCTATGATGTTTATACCACTATTGATGTCAATATTCAAGATATATCGCATCATGCATTGCTTGAGCAATTAGAATTGTATGAAGCAGATCATGGCTGCGTTGTAGTTATGGATGTTAAGACAGGAGTAATTAAAGCCATTTCAAATCTAGGAAATAATGGCAAAGGCTTGTATTACGAACGTTTAAATTATGCGGTTGGGGAAAGTCATGAACCAGGATCAACATTTAAAGTCATGGCATTTGCTGCAGCTTTAGAAGACAAGGTTATTGATACGGCTACAATTGTAGACACAAAAAATGGTGTAAAAACGTTTTACGGAAGAAAAATAAGGGATTCACATCGTGGTGGTTATGGAAAAATTTCAGCTGCGAGAGCACTTGAAGTGTCTTCAAATATAGGTTTAGCAACACTTATTGATGATTATTATTCCAAAAACCCTAAAAAGTTTATTAAACGTTTAAAAAGCTGGAATCTTCATAAGCCTCTTGGTGTTTCAATAATTGGCGAGGGCCAACCAGATATACCAGAACCGGGCGATAAAAAGTGGAGTAAAAATGCATTACCATCAATAGCTTATGGCTATAATTTAGAGTTAACGCCATTGCAAACACTTACATTTTACAATGCTATAGCTAATAATGGTGAAATGGTTAAGCCAAGGTTTATTAGTGAAGTTAAGGAGTTTGATAAGCAAATAGTAGCATTTGATAAAGAGGTCATGAATTCAAAAATTTGTTCAGAAAAGACCATAAGAGAGCTGCAAGAAATTTTGAAAAATGTAGTAGTTCGTGGTACGGGTGAAAAGTTATATTCTCCAAATTTTTCAATGGCTGGAAAAACAGGAACTGCTCAAACAGAGTATTGGATGGACGATTGGAATGAAAACAAAAGATATGTGTCTTCATTCGTGGGTTATTTTCCTGCTGAGAACCCTAAATATTCTTGCATTGTAGTTATTCATAAACCAAGTATTGAAAAAGGATTCTATGGAGCAGATGTCTCTGGACCAGTCTTTAAAACAATTGCTCAAAAGATTTTCACGGACACACCTCTAGTTGATGAGGTTAAAACAGTAGAATTCACAAATACAGCTGTTGAAAAAGATTTTGAAGACTATTATATGATAGCACGCACTTATAAAACCATAATGCCAGATATCAAAGGTTTGTCAGCAATGGATGCTGTAACACTTTTAGAGAATATGGGGTTAAAAGTAAAGTTGGTAGGAAATGGTAAAGTAACATCACAATCTATCTCTAGAGGAACTAAACTAAAGAAAAACCAAACCGTAACCTTGCAATTATCTTGATTGAATTAAAGAACATATTATATAAAGTAACTCTTAATGCCGTTGTAGGAAGTACAAGCATTGACATAAACAGAATTCATTTTGACTCAAGTAAAATTGAATCTAATGATGTGTTTGTGGCAATATTAGGAACTTCTTCTGATGGTCATAATTATATAAACACAGCAATTAGTCAAGGCGCGATAGCCATAATTTGCGAAAGAATTCCAGATGTTCTTAAAGACAATATAACTTATGTTGAGGTTGATAGCACGAGTAGAGCTTTGGCTGTCATGGCATCAAATTATTATGAAAACCCTTCAGAAAACTTAAAACTTATTGGGATTACAGGAACAAATGGCAAAACTACTATTGCGTCACTTTTGTACCAACTGTTTAAAAAGGCCGGATTTAAAGTTGGGTTATTATCTACGGTTAAAATTTTTGTAGATAATGTTGAATATCAGCCAACACATACAACACCCGATTCCTTATCTATAAACAAGTACTTAAAGGAGATGAATGATGAAGGTGTTGAGTTTTGTTTTATGGAAGTGAGCTCTCATGGAATCCATCAAAATAGAACCGGGGCCTTACATTTTGAAGGCGGTATATTTACCAATTTGTCTCATGATCATTTAGATTATCACAACACATTTGCCGAATATAGAGATGTTAAAAAGTCATTTTTTGATAAGTTGCCGAAATCAGCTTTTTCATTAGTTAATATTGATGATAAGAACGGATTGGTAATGCTTCAAAATACGGCATCAAAAAAATACACCTACGCTTTAAAAAGCTATGCAGATTATAGAGCGCAAATCTTAGAGAATCAATTAAACGGATTGTTTCTAAAAATTAATGATCAAGATGTTTGGACAAGACTCATTGGAAATTTCAATGCGTACAACATACTAGCAATATATGGTACAGCAGATTTATTAGGATTGGAAACGGTTGAAATTTTACGCTTAATTAGTGAATTAGAAAGTGTAAGTGGACGGTTTCAGTATTTAATTTCTGAAGATAAAATCACAGCTATTATTGATTATGCACATACACCTGATGCTCTTAAAAATGTATTAGAAACAATTAATAGTATCCGTACTAAAAACGAAGCGTTAATTACGGTTGTAGGTTGTGGAGGCGATCGGGATAAAACCAAACGTCCAAAAATGGCACATATAGCTTCGGCATTAAGTACCAAAGTTATTTTCACAAGTGATAATCCACGATCAGAAGTTCCAGAAGTAATTATTGAAGACATGGAAGCTGGAGTACAGCTACAAAATTTAAAAAAAACAATGTCTATTGTCGATAGAAAACAAGCTATAAAAACAGCCTGTCAATTAGCAAACACAAACGATATTATTTTGATTGCAGGAAAAGGACATGAAACATATCAAGAAGTAGAAGGTGAAAAAACCAATTTTAACGATTATAAAATAGTAGCTAACTTTTTAAAACAATTACAAAAATAGTATGCTGTATTATTTATTTGAATATTTAGAAAGAGAATTTCAGTTTCCAGGGGCATCACTTTTTGGGTTTATTACTTTTAGAGCTGCTGTAGCAATAATATTGTCATTGTTAATTTCTACTATTTATGGGAAACGAATCATCAATTTTTTAAGTAAGAAACAAGTTGGTGAAACCATTAGAGATCTAGGTTTAGAAGGACAAAAAGAAAAAGCAGGAACACCAACAATGGGTGGAATCATCATTATTCTAGCTACATTAATCCCTGTGTTGTTATTGGCAAAACTAGATAATATTTATATCATCCTTCTTTTGGTAACAACCATTTGGATGGGAATTATTGGATTTATTGACGACTATATCAAAAAGTTTAAAAATGATAAAGAAGGTTTAAGCGGAAAATTTAAAATTATTGGTCAAGTAGGGCTAGGAATTATAGTTGGTACTTCCTTGTATTTTCATCAGGATGTAACCATAAAAGAAGAATTACCAAAAGCACAGCAGGAAATAGTAGTGTCTAATACTTCGGAAGTAAAGCCATCTAACCCTGAAATTAAATCGACAAAAACAACAATTCCATTTGTAAAAGGCAATGAGTTTGATTACGCCGATTTAATTACATGGATAAATCCTGGTCTGGAAAAGTATGCTTGGATCGTATTTATTCTAATAGTCATTTTTATTATAACAGCAGTATCTAATGGTGCAAATCTTACCGATGGTATTGATGGTCTCGCAGCGGGAACATCCGCCATAATCGTACTCACATTAGGTGTTTTTGCTTGGGTATCAGGGAACATTATCTTCTCAGATTACCTCAATATCATGTATATCCCAAGGGTAGAAGAAATCACAATTTTTATTGCTGCATTTGTTGGAGCGCTTATAGGATTTTTATGGTATAACACCTATCCAGCACAAGTGTTTATGGGAGATACAGGAAGTTTAACGATAGGTGGAATTATTGCAGTAATCGCTATTGCTGTTCGTAAAGAATGGTTAATACCATTGTTGTGCGGGATATTTTTTGTGGAAACCTTGTCGGTTATGTTGCAAGTAAGCTATTTCAAATTCACAAAGAAAAAATACAGTGTAGGTAAACGCATTTTTAAGATGTCGCCATTACATCATCATTTTCAAAAATCAGGATATCATGAAAGTAAAATTGTAACACGATTTTGGATTGTTGGAATCTTGTTAGCTATAGTTACGATAGTGACATTGAAAATACGATAAATGAAAAGGCTTGTTATTCTTGGTGGAGGAGAAAGTGGTGTAGGGACAGCACTTTTAGGAAAAGAAAAAGGATACAATGTGTTTCTTTCTGATATAGGAAAGATTAAAGAAAAATATAAAGAAGTTCTTATACATAATGAGATTGAATGGGAAGAAAATCAGCATACAGAATCTAAGATTCTCACTGCTGATATTGTAATAAAAAGCCCTGGAATTCCAGATAAAGTAGCCATAGTGCAAAGGCTAATTGCAAATAATGTTTTAGTAGTATCAGAAATAGAGTTTGCTTCACAGTTTATGAAAGCTAGTATTATTGGAATTACAGGAAGTAATGGGAAAACTACCACCACTATGATAACATATCATATTCTAAAAAATGGAGAATTAAATGTGGCCATGGGAGGGAATATTGGTGACAGTTTTGCAAAGCAGGTTGCCCAAGGAAATTATGAGTATTACGTTTTGGAGTTGAGCAGTTTTCAGTTGGATGGAATTAAAAATCTTAGACCACATATAGCCATAATTACCAACATTACGCCAGACCATTTAGATAGATATGACAATACGTTTGAAAACTATATTGCTTCAAAATTTAGAATTGCAATGAATCAAACCAAAGACGATTATCTGATCTATGATGCAGATGATGAAGTGATTTATAATTACATAAAAGAGCATCGAATTCAATCGACATTATTACCTTTTTCTCTAACTAAGAAATTGGAGCAAGGAGCGTATTTAGAAGATAATAATATTAAAATAACAATTGATAATAACCAAATAATTATGCCAACAGCAAGTTTAGCTTTAGAGGGAAAACACAATATTAAAAATGCCATGGCAGCTTCGACAGTTGCTCATTTATTAAAAATTAGAAAACATACTATTCGTGAATGTTTAGAGAATTTCCAAGGTGTTGAGCATCGTTTAGAACAGGTGCTTCGAATAAATAAAGTAGAGTACATAAACGACTCTAAAGCAACAAATGTAAATGCTACATATTTTGCCTTAGAAAGTATGGATGCACCAACAGTATGGATTGTAGGAGGAGAGGATAAAGGCAATGACTATAAGCAGTTATTTCCGTTTGTGAACGAAAAAGTAAAAGCCATTATATGCTTAGGAATTGATAACTCAAAATTGATGGATGCCTTTAGTAATATGGTAGATATTATTATTGAAACCCAATTCATGAGTGAAGCTGTTAAAATAGCATATAAGATTGCTGAAGCTGGTGACAATGTACTATTATCACCTTCATGCGCAAGTTTTGATTTGTTTGAAAATTATGAAGATAGAGGACGACAATTTAAAGAAGCCGTTCGAAAATTATAAAAATAATTCTCCCTTTTGAGGAGATGTCCGCAAGACAAAGAGGCTTATGAAAACCATTATTAATAACATAAAAGGAGATCGTTTAATTTGGGCTATTGCTGCATTATTAGCAATATTCTCTTTTCTCCCTGTATATAGTGCTGCAAGTAATTTAGCCTATGGTAATGGAGGGGGAAATACCTTTAATTATTTTATGAAGCATTTTTTGCACTTGTTTTTAGGGTTTTCAATAATGTATGGTGTACATAAAGTTCCCTATCGATATTTTAGGGGCTTGTCTATGATAATGATACCAGTTGTTTTAGTCTTATTAGCAGCAACAATCTTTCAAGTAGACACCTCTGAGAGTTTAACTAATGCAAAACGCTGGATAAGAGTGCCTTTTGTTGGGTTAACATTTCAGCCATCAACACTAGCATCAGTTGTGTTAATGGTTTATGTAGCACGCTATTTATCGAAAATAAAAGACACACAAGTAACATTTAATGAAACCATTTTACCATTGTGGTTACCTGTGTTTCTTGTATTGATTCTTATTCTTCCAGCAAATTTTTCAACAGCAGCAATCATATTTACTATGGTAATGATGCTAGCTTTTTTAGGAGGATATCCAATACGTTATTTGGTTTTAATATTAATTTCTGGTGTAGCATCATTTGCCATATTTATTTTGGTAGCGAGAGCTTTTCCTGATGTTATGCCAAATCGTGTTGATACTTGGGTGAGTAGAATTGAAAATTTTACTAACGGGGAAGAAGATACAGATGCTAATTACCAAATTGAAAAAGCAAAAATAGCCATTGCTACTGGTGGAATTAAAGGATTGGGACCAGGAAAAAGTGTCCAAAAGAATTTTTTACCTCAATCATCATCAGACTTTATTTTTGCAATTATTGTTGAAGAATACGGACTTGCAGGAGGATTATTTTTAATGGTATTATACTTATGGTTGTTATTTAGAATAGTAATAGTCTCTCACAAAGCAGATACCATTTTCGGAAAACTATTGGTCATTGGAGTAGGCTTGCCAATAGTATTTCAAGCGCTAATAAATATGGCTGTTGCAGTAGAGTTGTTTCCAGTAACAGGGCAAACCTTGCCACTAATAAGTAGCGGAGGTACTTCTATTTGGATAACATGTTTAGCAATTGGTATTATTTTGAGTGTTAGTGTTAGACGCCAAGAAATTAAGGAACAAGAAGAGTTAGAAGATAATCCACTCGCAATTTTGAGTGAAACAATATAAATGAGTAATTATAAAATCATATTATCTGGAGGAGGAACTGGAGGACATATTTATCCTGCAATTTCAATTGCGAACGAATTAAAATCGCGCTTTCCTGATGCTGAGTTTTTGTTTGTTGGAGCAAAAGATAAAATGGAAATGGAAAAAGTGCCACAAGCAGGTTATACTATTGAAGGGTTATGGATTTCTGGAATTCAACGTAAATTGACGACCAAGAATTTATCTTTCCCTTTCAAGTTAATAAGTAGTTTATTTAAATCGAGAAAAATATTAAAGCAGTTTAAGCCAGATGTAGCTATTGGTACAGGAGGTTTTGCTAGTGGTCCTTTACTGCAAGTGGCAGCATCAAAAGGTATCCCAAGTTTAATCCAAGAACAGAATTCTTATCCAGGAATTACAAATAAAATTTTGGCGAAGAAAGTAGATAGAATTTGTGTTGCTTATGATGGTCTAGAGCGATTTTTTCCTTCAAAAAAGATGATTAAAACAGGGAATCCAGTACGACAAGATTTATTAAGCATAGAAAATAAATCTGTTGAAGCTAGGGATTTTTTCCATCTAAAGCACAGTAAAATAACTGTACTTGTTTTAGGGGGAAGTTTAGGGGCAAAACGTATCAATGAGCTTGTAGAAGATAAATTGGATTTTTTTCAAACTCAGAATGTCCAAGTTATTTGGCAGTGTGGTAAGTTGTATTACAACTCATATAAGCAATACAGCAATTTAGAGTATGTGCAGGTAAACACATTTCTTAATAAAATGGATATGGCTTATGCGGCATCAGATGTAATTATTTCAAGAGCAGGGGCAGGTTCTGTGTCAGAGTTGTGTATTGTTGGAAAACCTGTGATTTTTATTCCGTCACCTAATGTGGCAGAAGATCATCAAACAAAAAACGCAAATGCAATTGTTGAGAAAAATGGAGCCTTGTTGATAAAAGAAGAAGATTTAGAAATAGATTTTGAAAATAAATTTTCACAAATAGTGAATTCGCCTGAAAAGCAACAAGAATTAGGAATAAACATAAAAAAATTGGCTTTAGCTAATGCAACTATGGATATAGTAGATGAGGTTGAAAAACTTTTAAATAAATGAATTTAAACAGCATACATAATATTTATTTTATTGGTATTGGAGGCATTGGTATGAGTGCTTTAGCTAGATATTTTGTTGCTAATAATAAAAATGTTGCTGGGTATGACAAAACACAAACTGAGATTACTGATGGGTTAGAAAGCATAGGAATTTCTGTCCATTTTGATGATAATGTTACAAATATTTCATCCCAATTTAAAAATGTAGAAGATACACTTATTGTTTATACACCTGCTATACCAAATTCGCATAATGAATTAGTTTATTTTAAAGAAAACAGATTTAAGGTATTAAAGCGTTCTCAAGTATTGGGACTTATTACTGAAAACACTATATGTTTAGCTGTAGCTGGAACTCATGGAAAAACCACTATAACTAGTATTTTGGGCCATCTTTTAAAAGAATGTGACGTTGAGGTGACCGCTTTTTTAGGCGGGATTTCTGAAAACTACAATTCCAATCTAATTTTACAAGGTAATAAAGTATCGGTTGTTGAAGCCGATGAATATGATCGCTCATTTTTAACTTTATCGCCAGATTATGCTTGTATAACTTCAATGGATGCCGATCATTTAGATATTTATGGAAACTCAGACTCACTTCAAAAATCATTTGTAGAATTCACTGAAAGATTAAAACAAAACGGAAAGTTATTTATAAAGAAAGGATTGCCAATCAAGGGAATAACTTATGCTATAGAAGAAGATGCGGATTATAGGGCAATCAATATTAGAATAGACAACGGAACTTATGTGTTTGATGTAAAAACACCTAATAAAAATATTTATAACGTATTATTTAACCTACCGGGTAGACATAATTTGTCGAATGCATTAATAGCGCTTGCAATGGCTGTAGAATTTGGTTGCGCTCCTTACAGCGTTGCCAGCGCATTAGCATCTTATAAAGGTGTTAAACGACGGTTTACCTGTCATATTAAAACGGACGATTTAGTTTTTATTGATGATTATGCTCATCATCCAAACGAAATTAATGCTGTGCATCAAGCCGTTCGGGAAATGTATCCAAAAAAAGAAGTGTTAGTTATTTTTCAACCGCACTTGTATAGTAGAACTAATGATTTTATTAATGAGTTCGCAGAAAGCTTATCACAATTTGATGCAGTATTGCTTTTGGAAATATATCCAGCAAGAGAATTACCAATAGATGGTGTAACATCGGAGTGGTTATTAAGTAAAATTAACAACCCCAAAAAGAAATTAATTAGTAAATCGGATATCGTTTCTGAAATTAGAAAAAGTAATGCACAAATTATTATGACTTTGGGCGCAGGAGATATAGGAATTGAAGTTAAACATATAAAAGAAGAATTAAGTATTGCGAGTTAATTGGAATTACATAAAAATGTTGATTTTGTTGCTATTGGTAGGCTTCTTGTTTGCATTTTCTTCAATTAGAAATAATGAAAGAAAGGTGCAAAACATTAGGGTAAATTTTATAGGAGAAGACAATCTTTTTATAACTGAAACAATGGTTAATAAATTGTTAATACAAAATAAAGAAGAGCTTGCAAATGTGGCGAAAGAAATTTTAGATTTGAATGAATTAGAGATGATCCTTAAATCTAATCCAATGATAAAAACCGCGCAAGTATATCTTTCTGTTAATGGTGAGGTTAGAGCAGATGTTATCCAGCGTAAACCTATTGCTAGGGTGCGCACAAATGCATCATATTATATTGATGATAAAGGTATGTTTATGCCTTTATCATCAAATTACACAGCTCGAGTACCATTGGTTACAGGTTTTATAAAAAAGAATGATTTAGGTAATGTATTCAAGATTGCTATTAAAATTTATTACGATAAATTTTTAAAAACCCATGTTGTTGAGATTCATCAAAAACAAGATGGGACTATTTTATTAAAAACAAGAGTTTTAGATTTTGAAATTTTGATTGGAGATTTAAATGGATTAGATAAAAAAATCAGCAATTTGAAAGCTTTTTATCAAAAAGCAATGAAAGATAAATCGCTAAGTAAATATAGTAAAGTGAATTTGCAGTTTGATAATCAAGTTGTATGCACTAAAAAGTAAACTATGGAAAGCAATAATATTTCAGTAGGATTAGATATTGGAACCACTAAGATTGTGGCCATGATTGGTCGTGAAAACGAATATGGTAAAGCAGAAATTCTGGGTATTGGAAAATCTAAAAGTTTAGGAGTTCATCGAGGGGTTGTAAATAATATAACGCAAACTATTCAATCTATTCAACAAGCAGTACAAGAAGCAGAGGTTGCTTCAGGAGTAAAAATAGAAGAAGTTACAGTTGGTATTGCCGGACAACATATTAGAAGCTTACAGCATAGCGATTATATAACAAGATCAAATTCTGAATTAGTCATAGATGAAGAAGATATTGACCGCTTAATTAATCAGGTGCATAAATTGGTGATGTTGCCAGGGGAAGAAATTATTCATGTTTTACCACAAGAATATAAAGTAGATGGACAAGCCGAAATTAAAGAGCCTATAGGTATGTATGGAGGTCGTTTAGAGGCAAATTTTCATGTTGTAGTTGGACAAGTGTCATCAATAAGAAATATTGGCCGTTGTGTAAAAAGTGCTGGACTTGAACTAGACGGTATTACATTAGAGCCTTTGGCATCAGCTAATGCCGTATTAAGTCAGGAAGAAAAGGAAGCAGGTGTAGCACTTATTGATATTGGTGGCGGAACCACAGATTTAGCCATATTTAGAGATGGAATTATTCGGCACACTGCAGTTATTCCTTTTGGAGGGAATGTCATTACCGAAGATATTAAAGAAGGCTGCTCTATTATTGAAAAGCAAGCCGAATTATTAAAAATAAAATTTGGTTCGGCGTGGCCCGGAGAAAACAAGGATAATGAAATCGTTTCCATTCCTGGACTTCGAGGTAGAGAATCAAAAGAAATAACATTAAAAAACCTGTCTAAGATTATTCATGCTCGTGTTGTAGAAATTGTTGAACAAGTTTATGTAGAAATTAAAAACTACGGACACGAAGAGCAAAAGAAAAAATTAATAGCTGGAATTGTGCTAACAGGTGGTGGAAGCCAATTGAAACATTTAAAACAGTTGGTAGAATATATCACAGGGATGGATACAAGAGTTGGGTATCCTAATGAGCATTTGGCAGGAAATAGTGATAATGAAGTGACAAGCCCATTATTTGCTACCGCAGTAGGACTAGTAATGGATGGATTAAGGCGCCAAGAAAAAAGAAGGCTAGAAAGTATTTCGGAAGCAGTTAATCAAGCGGATGACCAATTATTAAATAATGAACAAGAACAAACCATTGAACAACCTAAAAAAGAGCGAAAATCTTTTTTAGATAAATTAACCGAACGCGTAAAAGATTTTTTAGATAACGCAGAGTAAAAACAGAACCAGTAAAACTAACTTTATGAGTAGCAACAAAGATATTGGCAACATAACCTTCGATTTGCCAAAAAATCAATCCAATGTCATCAAGGTAATTGGTGTAGGTGGAGGAGGTAGTAATGCTATAAACCACATGTTTCAACAAGGCATTAAAGGTGTAGATTTTGTAATTTGTAATACAGATTCACAAGCTTTAAACAATAGTGGTGTCCCAAATAAAATTCAACTAGGAGTTAACCTTACTGAGGGATTGGGCGCTGGTGCAAACCCGGATATTGGAGAGCAAGCAGCATTAGAGAGTTTAGAAGATATTAAACGTATGTTAGATACCAATACTAAAATGATATTCATTACAGCTGGAATGGGTGGAGGCACAGGAACAGGAGCCGCTCCAGTTATAGCTAAAATAGCAAAAGAAATGGAGATTTTAACTGTAGGTATTGTAACAACACCTTTTCTGTTTGAAGGTAAGATTCGTAATATCCAAGCCCAAAAAGGAATTGAGATGTTGCGCGATCATGTAGATTCATTAGTTGTTATAAATAACAATAAGTTACGTGAAGTCTATGGGAATTTAGGCTTTAAAGCAGGCTTTTCGAAAGCAGATGAAGTGCTTTCAACAGCATCAAGAGGAATAGCAGAAGTTATTACACATCATTATACTCAAAACATAGATTTACGCGATGCCAAAACGGTATTAAGTAATAGCGGAACGGCTATTATGGGATCAGCTACGTCTTCAGGAACTAATCGTGCACATGAAGCGATTATGAAGGCATTAGACTCTCCGTTGTTAAATGATAATAAAATTACTGGAGCAAAAAACGTATTGTTGCTTATCGTTTCTGGCTCACAAGAGATTACTATTGATGAAATTGGAGAAATTAATGATCATATTCAAGCCGAAGCTGGTTATGGCGCGAACATCATTATGGGAGTTGGAGAAGACGAATCGCTTGAAGAAGCTATTGCTGTAACCATTATAGCCACAGGTTTTGATATTGAACAGCAAGATGAAATTACGAATACTGAAGCTAAAAAAGTAATCCATTCTTTGGTAGAAGATGATCAAGTTATAGAACAGGATCTAACTACCGATAAAGAACCTGTAATTATTACACCAGATATTATTTTAACTAAAGAGGATGATAAAGTTATTCACACTTTAATTGATGATGAAGATATTGATGAAATAAATTTAATATCAACTACAGAGATTATTAAAAATATGGATGTTGTTTATGAAGAAGTAATAAGCAATGTGCCTGAAACAGATTTTGTAATCAATGAAGTTATTACTGAAGAAACTATTGAAGATAATTTAGATGTGAATGAAGAGCAAACCATGCTTACTTTTGATCTTCCATTAACAACACCTGAAACTAAAATAGAAGAAAAAGTATCTTTTAAACTAGAAGAAGAAACAAAAGATATTGATGTTAACGATTATATAGAGCTTATCACAGTTACAGAGGCCAATGAAAAAGGAGAAACTAGATATGCGCTGGATGATTATATTGTTTTAGAATCTGCTATAAATACAGATGAACAAGAACAAGAAGTTGCACTAGAAATAGAGCAAGACATAGTTTTTGAAAAGAAAGTTATAAAAGAAGAGCCTACCGAATCACAAGAAGTTGAAGAACTCGATCCAATGAATAGCCCAATTTGTGAGCTGTTAAAAGAAAGAGCAAATGAGAGACGTCAAAAAATGAAAGAGTTCAATTATAAATTTAACAATGCAAAAATTGAAGATATAGAAAAAGAACCTGCTTACAAAAGGCAAGGGATAGACCTTGATGATGCACAACATTCATCTGAAAACGATGCCTCAAGATTATCAGTAGGATTAGATGATAATGATGACTTACAATTACGAAGTAATAATTCTTTTTTACACGATAACGTCGATTAATAGCAAGTCAAGTTTTAGTGTTTATTACTTCGTACAACCCGAAAAATTTCCCTCAAATTTCTCGGGTTCCTTTTTTAATATTAAATTTCTTATTGGCTCGAATGAGAGAATCTTATTTTCTTACTATCTTCGTGCAAAATATGAATTATGAGCTTACAAGATGATATAATGGCAGCTATGAAAACTGCCATGAAAGCTAAAGACCAAACTGGGTTAACCGCATTACGAGCAGTAAAGTCGGCAATTTTATTGGCGCAAACTGAAAGTGGTGCAAGTGATTCATTAACTCAAGAACAGGAGTTAAAAATCCTTCAAAAACAAGTAAAGCAACGTAAGGATAGTGCTGCTATATTTTTAGAGCAAGGAAGAGAAGATTTGGCAACACCTGAGTTGGCAGAAGCTGAAGTAATCGGTCAATTTTTGCCAGAAGCCATGAATGGTGAAGATATTGAAAAAATTGTTATAAAAACAATTGAGAATCTTGGTGCTAGTGGGATGAAGGATATGGGAAAAGTGATGGGTGTAGTAAGCAAAGAACTTGCAGGAAAAGCAGAGGGTAAAACGATATCTACTATTGTAAAACAAAAATTAATATAAGTTAAAAGGCCACGTAGCTCAGCTGAATAGAGCACTGGATTTCGGCTCCAGCGGTCGGGGGTTTGAATCCCTCCGTGGTCACGAATAAATAAAAAACCCATACTTATAAATTCAAGTTTACTTGAATTTATAAGTATGGGTTTTTTATTTTCAAAGCGGAGCTTTGAGGGAAGGGAGAACTTAGTGAGCCAATCCTAAATTCAAAAGCGGAGCTTTGAGTGAAAAAGGAGCGAAGCGAGTTAATCTCTGTTTTTAAAACACTTTCATTGTTTTTTTTATTAAATGTACGGTAGTTTATAGTAATTTAAATATATTAACAGTGTTTTAAAAATGATGCCATTACTTTTTGTACTAGAAAAATATATAATTGTTAGTAAAGTAATTCTTGTAATTTTCTTTGCTGCTTTAGCGATTATGTTTTTCTATTATGCGTTTAAGATGCTAGAAATGGTATATGTTATGCGTCATAAAAAGCCCTTCTTTGTCCATTTTTATTTGAAGCTAAAAAAACTGACACCAAAACAGCAATCCATTTTAAGATTACAATTTTCATTTTATAATAAACTTTCAGGAAAGCAACAGCTTTATTTTGAGCATCGCGTATGCTCCTTTATTGCAGATAAAACATTTATAGGAAGAGAGGGATTGATATTAAGTGATGAGGTAAAAAGTTTAATTGCTGCAACTGCTATAATGTTAACTTTTGGGTTTCGAGACTTTTATATTGGACTTATTGATAAAATATTTGTGTATCCAAATGCTTTCTATTCAAAAACAAGACAAGAATATCATAAAGGGGAGTTTAACCCTAAATTAAAGGCTTTGGTGTTGTCTTGGACTGATTTTAAACAAGGTTATAATGTTGGTGACGATAATTTGAATTTAGGTATTCATGAATTTACACACGCTATTCATTTAAATAGTATGAAAGAAAAAGATGTAAGTTCTACCATTTTTAGAGATTCTTTTAATGAACTCACTAATCTACTAACAAGTAATGATTTGCTTAGAAAAAAATTGATTACATCTAGATATTTTAGAGAATATGCGTTTACTAATCAGTTTGAGTTTGTTGCTGTTTTAGTTGAATATTTTATTGAAACACCTGAGGAGCTCAAAAATCAATTTCCAAAAATCTACTATAAGGTAAAACAGATGCTTAACTTTAATTTTGCTAAATATTAATTTTCGGTCTAATTATCCTATATGACTTTTGTCATAATTTTTTTTGATCTCAATAATTACTTTTATAGAGTATTTTAAACTTGGAGGTAATGATAAAGAAAGCACTTGTTTCAAACATAATGACAAAAAAGGTGATAACACTACGGAGTTCTGATAGTTTGGAATTAGCTGAACACTTATTCAAATCTAATCATATTAGACACATACCAGTTGTAAAAGGTGATGCTGTAATTGGGATGTTGAGCTATACAGATTTGCTTAGAATTAGTTTTGCCGATGCTGTGGATGAAGAAGAAGAAATGGTAGATACTGAAGTTTACAATATGTTTACTATTACACAAGTTATGGCTAAAAACATATTAAGTGTTTCTTCCAATGCTACAATTAAAGAAGTAGCAGAAGTTTTAGCAAAAAAAGAATTTCATGCCATTCCTGTAGTTGATAATAATAAGCTGAAAGGTATAGTAACTACTACCGATTTGTTGAATTATTTAATTACTCAATTTTAATAAAAGTAACCTAAAATTTGAATAGTTTACCCATTAGCAATTCCCTTTAAGTCTTTAATAGTTTTTATTTGGGTGTCACTCTTAAACACATAACTACCTGCAACTAATACATCAGATCCAGCATCAACAAGAGCCTTAGCATTTTTATTAGTAACGCCGCCATCAATTTCAATTAAAGTGGATGCGCTTTTTCTAGTTATTAATTCTTTTAGTTTAGCGACTTTAGAATATGTATTTTCAATAAAACTCTGACCACCAAACCCTGGGTTAACACTCATAACACACACTAAATCTATGTCGTTAATAGTGTCTTCTAAAACATTAATATTTGTATGTGGATTCAAGGCAACTCCTGCTTTCATCCCTTCAGACTTAATAGCTTGTAGTGTTCTATGCAAATGAGTACATGTTTCATAATGAACAGTAAGGATATTGCTTCCTAATTCAGCAAAAGTCTTAATGTAACGATCTGGATCTACTATCATTAAATGTACATCAATAGTTTTATTTGCATATTTACTAATGGCTTTTAAAACAGGTATTCCAAAGGATATATTGGGTACGAAAACGCCATCCATGATATCAATGTGAAACCAATCTGCTTCACTGTTATTAACCATTTCAATATCGCGTTGAAGGTTTGCGAAATCCGCAGCTAATATAGAAGGTGCAATTAATTTAGAACTCATTGTATTAAAGTCATTATTTTGTTTGGTAAATATACATAAAAGTCCCTTTCCTTTGGAGAGGGATTTAGGGAAAGGCAAAAAAAATGAACCCTCGGTAATCAGCCAAGGGTTCTTTCATCAATCAAAAAACGAACAGTTATGTGTAACTGTTTGTTACTTTTATTTAGTCGTAAATATAGTAAATACTATCCTAAATATGTCTTTAATATTTTACTACGTGATGTATGTTTTAATCTGCGTATTGCTTTCTCCTTAATTTGTCTAACACGTTCGCGAGTTAAATCGAATGTTTCTCCAATTTCTTCTAGTGTCATTGGATGCTGGTTTCCTAAACCAAAATACAATCGTACAACATCAGCTTCACGAGGTGTTAAGGTTTCTAATGCACGTTCAATTTCTGTACGTAATGACTCATGTAATAAATCTTTATCAGGATTTGGAGACTCGCCACTACGTAAAACATCGTAAAGGTTAGAATCTTCACCTTCAACTAAAGGCGCATCCATAGAAACATGACGACCAGAATTTTTCATAGATTCTTTAACGTCGTTTATAGTCATGTCTAATTCTTTTGCAATTTCTTCGGCACTTGGTGGGCGCTCATGAGATTGCTCTAGGAATGCATAGGTTTTATTTATTTTATTAATAGAACCAATTTTATTTAATGGTAAACGTACAATCCGAGATTGTTCGGCTAATGCTTGAAGAATAGATTGACGAATCCACCAAACAGCATATGATATAAATTTAAATCCACGAGTTTCATCAAAACGTTGTGCTGCTTTAATTAAACCTAAATTACCTTCATTAATTAAATCTGGTAAGGTTAGCCCTTGGTTTTGGTATTGCTTTGCTACCGAAACCACAAAACGCAAATTAGCTTTGGTCAACTTTTCTAAAGCTATTTGATCGCCAGCTTTAATACGTTGTGCTAATTCAACTTCTTCGTCTGCTGTAATTAAGTCAACTTTTCCGATTTCTTGTAGGTATTTATCTAGGGATGCAGTTTCTCTATTAGTAACCTGCTTGGTAATTTTGAGTTGTCTCATTTAAAGGTCTCCTTTTATTTTATTGGGATTATTACTCTTATCATATAGTTATACGTACGATTGTGCGTAAATGTTACAAAAAGTTATAAAAATCTATAAAAAAGCCATTTTTTCATCCATTTTGATGCGTTCTTTTGCAATTTGAATTTTTTTATGAATTTTATTGAAGAATAAGGTTCTATCACGTTCTCCTGCATTTGCTAAAAGTTTGGAAATAGACATTTGTTTTTGAAAAAATTCATACATCATATTGCAAACAGATTGATTATCTACCTTAAAGTAACTTAAAATAGTAAAGGGGATAAAAAATACTTTTTGAAGAGGAGTTTTTACCATAATAGTATTACTTAACATATGTAAATCGCATTTGTAGAGATGATAGGAATTTTTACTTTTAGAACCCGTTAGACTTTGCTGAATAGTTTGCTTTTCAGTATGATTTATAACTTCATCGATATCTTCACATATCTTTAATGCCATTTCCTTTTTTACTAATCCTGCTTCATAATAATAGAGTACTTGTTGTAATGTGCCTGTAATTGTGCTATCATTCCAAAGTTCAGAAATATTTATATAATTATAGACTTCACTTAAGTCATAGGCACTTTGCAATAAGGAATCTGGAACTGTTTTAACCCATTCCTCAAATGTAATCTTACTTTTTGCCATTTCTATGTTTAAATCCTTCAACCAAACATACATTTTATACCGAGTTAAATAAGTGTCTTTAAGTGTGTGAAAAAAAGGAATGTCTTTTGCTGAATAAATGATTTCGGCATTTTTCACCTTTACTAATTGTAATATATTTTCTAATGATTTCTTATAATATACTTCTAATCCTGCTTCATTTCTAATTGGCGGAGACACTTCTGCAATAATAGTGTTTTGATTACCTACTTCAAACAACTTATTCAAAGATA
>CAYQME010000041.1:2473-22103 GCA_964418645.1 uncultured Flavobacteriaceae bacterium | reverse complement strand
ATAGGACACGAATACTTATCATTATAGGCACAATACGGGTTATAGGCTTTATTAAAATCGATAACAATAGTATCTCCATTAGGAATTCTTAAATCTATATAGCGGCCACCTCCATAAGTAGTATCACCATTAGTGTCATCTATAAAAGGTAGAAATAAATAATCTTTAAACCCTTCTCTTGTCATTAAATCTTCTCCTTGATATACATTTAATTCATATAATTCGCCATTCATTTCAAACGATAATACACCATAAACCCGTTCGTTAGAAACTCTACTTGTTGTGGTTTTCATTTTAAACCATTTAGAGTCTGGAGTACGTTTTAAAGTTGCAGTAACAACATAAGCTAAATCAAACTTAAAAAAGTCAAGTCCTCTAAAATCTTTTCTGTCTTTATCTTTTAAAGGTGATTTTGAAGCATCTTTAAATTCAGCGTTTAGCTTCCGTTGAAAATCGGTATCTCCTTGAAGCTTTTGTTTTTCTTGAGTACAGCTCGATACAAAAATAATAAGCAATAAATAGAATACATTCTTCATAAAATTTCATTTTTTCATTCAAAAATACAACTTACAATTATTTTCCATAGCTTTGTCCTATCAAAAAAATAATCATGTTAAACAACGTCACAATTAATAAGCAACAATGGACCTCTTCTTTTGGAAGTTGGACACGTTATCTATTGTGATGATATAAATATAAAATATTACAATATATAAAAGTCCAACTTCACAGTTGGACTTTTTATTTTTATCCAATTAAATGAAAACACTATTTAGCAACTATATAAATACTTTTAAAGGTCTTTCAAGAGAAGTTTGGTGGCTCGCACTTATTACACTTATTAATAGAGCAGGAACCATGGTAATTCCTTTTTTGTCTTTATACCTTACTGAAAGTTTAGATTTTACACTTAAAGATGTAGGGTGGATTATGAGTGCTTTTGGTTTAGGCTCGGTAGCTGGTTCATGGTTAGGTGGAAGGTTAACCGATAAAATAGGCTATTATAAAGTAATGCTATTTAGTTTGCTTGTTACTGGTTTCTTGTTTATTGGATTACAGTTTTTAAGCACTTTTGTGTCATTTTGTATTGGCATATTTTTAGTGATGCTAGTAGCAGATATGTTTAGACCTGCAATGTTTGTTTCCTTAAGTGCTTATAGCAAACCTGAAAATAAAACACGTAGTGTAACACTAATAAGGCTTGCTATTAATTTAGGCTTTTCTGCTGGTCCTGCCATTGGTGGTATTATAATAACTACGATGAGCTATTCTGGATTATTTTGGGTAGATGGTATTACCTGTATCATAGCAACAGTCGTATTACTTAATGTACTTCATCCAAAAAAGTCAACACCATTGGATACTGTAAAAGTAGATAACCCTAAGTCGGCATATAGTGACACACCTTTTTTAATATTTTTAGGCGCCATGATGCTATTTGGTATTGTGTTTTTACAGTATTTTTCTACTATGCCTTTGTATTATAAAGACGTACATACCTTAACCGAATTGGAAATAGGATTACTTATGGGAATGAATGGTTTTATAATTTTTGTATTTGAAATGCCCCTTATAAAGTGGTTAGAGAATAGTAGGTTTACCAAAACCGGACTCATGCTATTTGGTGCGATACTAACAGGTTTAAGCTTTTTAGTGTTAAACATGACGTCTTGGGTTGGTGTACTTATTGTTGGCATGCTACTAATGACCATTGGCGAAATGATTGCCTTCCCATTTTCAAATGCCTTTGCAATGCAACGCGCCAAACGAGGCAATCAAGGAGAATATATGGCATTGTATAGTATTTCCTTTTCTATGGCTCATATTTTTGGGCATAACGCTGGCATGCAAATGGTAAGCAATATTGGTTTTGATAATACATGGTATGTCATTACTATGCTGGCTGCCCTATGTGTTATTTTATTATTTATTTTAAAACAGTTTATGCAGTCTAAAAACATCAAACAATGAAACATTCATAATCAAAGCTTTATCACTCATCAAAAAAATTGTATGAATGTTACATATGACTTATAAAAACAATAAATATGAACAGATGAACTTAAATCAGATTACCATCCCATCTATTGACTTAGAAAAAGCAGTAGTATTTTATAAGAAATTAGGATTGCAACTTATAGTTGATGCACTGCCAAAATATGTTCGTTTTGAATGTCCTGATGGCGAGAGTACATTTTCTATTCATAAAGTTGAAGAATTACCAAAAGGCAATGGCATAACCATTTATTTTGAAAACGATAATTTAGATGCGTTGGTAAAACAACTTAAAGAAAAAGGAATTATATTTACCAGTGAGCCTGAAGATAAATCATGGCTATGGCGAGAAGTACATTTACAAGATCCTGATGGGAATGCTATAATTTTATATAATGCAGGAGACAACAGAAAAAATCCGCCTTGGCGAATTAACTAGTTCTCGACAATCCTGATGATTATCAGAATCACTCAAACTAATAAATAAGAATGTCACATCGAGTGATTTTCGCTAGAAAATATTATCGAGATGTTATTATTAAATTAATTTAAAATGAAAAAAATAGTATCCTTTCTATTAATAGCAATCCTATTAAGTTGTAATACTTCTGAAGAAAAAAAAGTAAAAGATAATGAGATTCTTCACAAGCCTGTCTTGAGCGACAGTCGAAAGGTTCAGAATGACAAATCTGAAAAACGGTTCCCAAAACTAGAGCCTAACCGTTATAATGTAGCATTCCTAATTATGAATGGCACTTATAATACAGAATTAACTGCGCCTTACGATATTTTTCAGCATACCATTTATAGAGACAATATTAAAGCTATGAATGTATTTACGGTTGCCAATACCGACAATGCCATTACTACTTTTGAAGGCATGCGTATTCTCCCTGATTATAATTATGTAAAAGATTCGCTTCCAAAGATTGATATACTCGTCGTTCCAAGTGCTGAACATCATCTTAACACAGATTTAGAAGATGAGACAATGATTAACTTTGTAAAACAAGTTGATAAAAACGCCCAGTTTATCACCTCGCATTGCGATGGTGCTTTTGTTTTAGCTAAAGCTGGAGTATTGGATAATTCGGTTTCTACAACCTTCCCAAGCGATATTGATAAAATGCGAACCATGTTTCCAAATTTGGATATTAGAAAAGACGTGTTTTTTGTACACGATGTTAAGTATATTACCTCTTCGGGTGGTGCAAAAAGTTTTGAAGCTGCTTTATATCTATGCGAATTTTTATACGGAAAAGAAATAGCACAATCGCTAGCAGGCGGTTTGGTTATTGATTGGAATGTAGACAACGTGCCACATATCATAATTAAAAATTAAATATTTTAACTTTCTGGTTGTCTTATAGATATTTATTGTATTTTGTAGGAAAACGCATTCAATATATAAAAATGATTAGCTACAACTCTAAAAACACTTCCTTAGGTATTACTTTAATTTTTCTTTGTTTATCCCTTTCAATATTTGCTCAAAATAATAGTGAACTAACCAAAGAAATAAGTGGACAAATAACACACCTCAATGCGCCTTTACCAAATGTAAATATCATTATTCTGGACTCGAAAAAAGGCACCAAAACAGATACACAAGGGAACTACAGTATCAATGCAAAAGTAGGAGACATTATACAATACAGTTATGTAGGCTTTAATACTGTTTCTATAATTGTGGAAGATATTACTTCTGTACTTAATATTGAAATGACCCAAAAGGTTAATAAACTTGAAGAAACTGTTGTCAACGCTAGAAAAAAAATAGGAAGAGTTTCTGAAATAGCTGCAAAAAAGAATGCAAAATTTAAAACTGCTGTGGGTGTTTTTAACCCAAAAGCTTCTGGGTTTTCAATTCCTTATATAAGTGGTGATGAGGTAAATATTGGTGCACCATCTTTAACAGCTACGTTAAGAGGCAAACGTGCTGGTGTTACCAAAGGCTTTTTGGAATCTGCCATTTGGGATGTGGATGGACAAATATTTAACGAAGAACCTCCAATAGATCTCAGTAACATTAAGGATATATATATATTAAAGCGCGTTGGGTCAACTATTCGCTATGGTACTATAGGAAGAAATGGTGTTATTGTTGTACGTACCAATTTTGGGTCTTATGATGAAGCGATTAAAGCCAAAAAAGAAGCCAAAGCCGAACAATACCGTAACCAAAACTATTACAACGATGATGCAGTAGCAACCAATAACGATGCTTCGCTTTCTTCAAAAACTATAACAACAACAAACGCAGAAACAACTATAAAAACCATTCATGGTACAGTTACTTATATAGATGTACCGTTGGCCAATGTTAATATTATAACTGTTGGCAAAACCACAGGTACCAAAACCAATACTCGTGGTGCATATACTATTAAAGCTGCTGTTGGCGATATTTTGCAATACAGTCATGTTGGGTTTGCAACTGTATCAATAATTATTGAAGATGTTACCGAGATATTAGATATTGAAATGGTAGTTAAAGAAAATGAGCTTGATGAAGTGACTGTTACTGCCAATGGAAAAATAGGCGAAACTCTTACACAAGCCAAAAAAGCGAATGAAAACTTTGAAACCTCAAGAGGGAATATGGATCCTAAACGTACAGGGTTTGCGATGTCCTATTTTGATGGTGAAAATATAAGTGCTATTTATAACTCTTTAGGCGAAGCCTTAGATGGGAAAATTCCAGGGTTAAGGTATGACCGTAATGCTAATAAAGTTATTGTAAAACCGCGTAGTTCTATCAACACACCCATGTTTGCTATTTGGGATATAGATGGTGTGATTTATGAAGATGAACCACCAATGGACCTTAATAATATTAAAAGCATTCGTGTTCTAAAAACTTTAGCTGGCACCAATCGATATGGTAGTGATGGTGCTGGTGGTGTTATTGTTGTACAAACCAAGAATGGAAGTTTTAACCCGGCTGAAGACCAAAGAAAAAAAATAGCCGAACAATACACCAACAAAAACTATTATTCTAACGATGCCTCACAGGTTAATCTGGAACGATTAAATGCCAGTACTTATGCTGATGCTTTGGAAGCTTTTAATAACAAACAAAAAGCCTTTATCTATTACGACCAAACTTTAAAAACTAAGATTAAAAGTTATAATGACCATATTAGTATCGCACAAAAGTTTATCACCTATTATAAAGATGCTAATCTATCCAAACAAGTATTGCACGATTTAGCTATTGCAAACCCTAATAATGCAGAGATATTAAAGGCTATTGCCTATCAATTTCAGGCACTTGGTTTAGTAAAAGAAGCTATAAAAACCTACGAAACCATTTTTAAATTGCGCCCAAAATATGCGCAATCTTATCGCGATTTGGCGAATGCTTATCTAGAAAACAATCAGTTTAAAAAAGCATGGCGTTTATATATGAGCTACCTCATCCAAGGTAATGATGTTAGTGGTGAAGGCATTGGTGAACTACTCTACAACGAAATGGAGTTTCTTTATTATAATAGACCAAACCAAACTAATATTAAAGAAAAATTTATCCCTAAAAGCGATAATCTGTTTGACTTTAGAAATGATGTACGACTTGTTTTTGAATGGAACACCTCTGAAGCCGAATTTGACTTAGAGTTTGTTAATCAAGATAAACGCGCCTATGTGTTTGAACATAGTCTAGCAGCCAACCAAGAGCTCATAACCAGTGAAAAGGAAAAGGGATATTCCAGCAAGGAATTCTTTATTGACGATATTGGTGAAGGCGATTGGCTAGTTAACATCACCTATAAAGGCAATAAAAAACCCGAACCAACCTACTTTAAGGTGACCAAATATTACAACTGGGGAAAAGCCACCCAAACTCAAGAAATTGCAGTTTACAAATTTCAAAACGAACGTGAAAAAATGCAGTTGATAAGGCTTAATAAACAAATATTAATGGCTAGATAAAATTTATTAAACATATTCTGTCAGCTCGAGTTTTTTCTAAAATAAAAAGTATTGAGAATATTTTCTTAAGTATGTATTTATTATACATTTAATATGTGTTAAAATTTTATAACATGTAATAAAGTTTCCATTTAATTTCTACATTTATAAGCATAAAAACCATCCTAATGAAACTTACAAAACATCTTTTTACCATGATGTTGTGTACCATCATGGTAAGCTCAACATTTGCACAAGATTATTTTTTAAAAAACAAAACGCCTTTTAATACTAACATCCCTTCACCTGAAGCCTTTTTAGGATATCCTATTGGAACACAACATACAAGGCACGATCAAATTGTTGCTTATTTAACTAAACTTGCCAAACTTTCAGACAGAGCTTCAATAACAACTTATGGTGAAACTCACGAACACCGTAAACTGGTAATACTGACCGTTACAACTTCAGAAAATTTAAACAATTTAGACACTATTAAAGCTGAACATCTAAAATTTGTAAACCCAAATTTAAATCCAACAAACTATAATGATGTCCCCATTTTTGTACAATTAGGCTATAACGTACATGGTAACGAACCTTCTAGTTCTGAAGCTGCATTGCTTACAGCTTACACTTTGGTGGCTTCAAATAGTCCTGAAGTGCAACTGTATTTAGAAAATGCGATTGTATTTATAGATCCAACCATAAATCCCGATGGTCGCGATCGTCATGCACAATGGGCAAATCAATACAAATCCAATACATTGGTTTCAGATAATTTGGATGCTGAGCATAACGAAGCGTGGCCACGAGGCAGAACAAATCACTATTGGTTTGATTTGAATAGAGATTGGTTATTAGCTGTAAATCCTGAAAGTCAAGGCAAACTAAAATGGTACCACAAATGGTATCCAAATGTCGTGACCGATTTTCATGAAATGGGAACTAATAGTAATTACTTTTTTGAACCTATGAAACCTATTGGTTCGCAAGACCCCATTATGCCAAAAGAAAACTATGAAACTTTAAATGATTTGTTCGCCCCTTATTTTACAGAGGCTTTAGATAATATTGGCTCATTTTATTACACCAAAGAATCTTTTGATGGTACTTATCCTGGTTATGGTTCATCCTATCCAGACTTACAAGGAGGTCTCGCATTACTATTTGAACAAGCGAGTTCCAGAGGTCATCTTCAAGACACCGATTACGGAACAATTTCGTTTGCATTTACTATACGAAATCAATATACATCAAGTATTGCGACCATAAAAGCAGCAGTTGAAAACAAAGCCTATTTGAGACAATATCAGCAAAAATTCTTTAAGTCTGCAATAACAAAAAAAGAAAAAAATGGATTTACTGCTTATGAATTTGGAGATGCTTATGATATGAATAGAAATAAAGCCTTTGTTGACGAACTCCTTATTCATAAAATTAAGTTGTATAAAAAAGGTAGTAAGTATGTTGTTCCCTTAAAACAACCACAACATCGTATGGTACAAACCATGTTTGAAACCTATAATAAATATCGTGATAGTGTGTTTTATGATGCCTCTGCTTGGAGTGTCGCCAATTTTTATAATATGCCTTATAAAGGATTAAAATCTGCAAGTCTAGGAGAAGAAATTACATCAACTAATCATCTGGTAAACGTATCTAAAGTACAACAATCTAATTACGCTTACATTATTGATTGGGATGATTATAATGCACCAGCAGCTTTGTATTATATACAATCAAAAGGTGTAAAAGTAGCTTCAGCATTTAAACCCTTTTCAATTAAAACTTCTAATGGAAACAAAAGTTTTAACTATGGTAGTTTAATGATTCCCGTGAGTAAACAAAAAAAATCTAGTAGCGAAGTTTATAAAATTGTTTCAGAAGCACAAAGCAAATACAACGTGCCAATGTATACAACCAAAAGTGGATTTAGTATAAAAGGCATAGATTTAGGTAGCAATAATTTTAGAGCACTTTCAACACCAAAAGTTGCATTATTAATTGGTAATGGCGTAAGCTCTTATGAAGCTGGTGAAGTTTGGCATTTACTAGACACTAGAGTAGATATGCCTATTACAAAATTACAAATGCGAAATTTCTCTAGAGCTAATTTAGATAAATACAATACACTTGTAATGGTTTCTGGAAGTTACTCGCAATTAGATTCTATACAGCGACAAAAATTGAAACAATGGGCATCCAAAGGAAACACTTTAGTTACAGTTGCTGGAGCTTCAAAATGGGTTATTGATAAAAAATTAGTTAAAGAAGCACTTACTAAAAAACCAAAAGATAAAGATAAGGACAAAGCACCTAAAAAAGTAGATCGCTTACATTATGTCGACGCTCCAGAGAACATTGGAAAAGAAAGTGTTGGTGGCGCTATTTTTGAAGTAGATTTAGACATCACACATCCATTAGGATTTGGATATCGTTCAGCATCACTTCCAATATATAAAAACAATAATGTGTTTTTAGCACCAAGTAAAAACGTGTATTCAACTGTTGCAAAATATACTAAAAACCCACATATTGATGGGTATATTTCTAATGACAATCTCAATATATTTTTAAAACCATCAGCGTCTTTAATAGTAAGTCCAATTGGCAGAGGACGTGCTATAATGTTTGCTGACAACCCAAATTTTAGAGGCGCTTGGTATGGCACTAATCGTTTATTTTTAAATGCATTATTTTTAGGAAACAAAATATTTATTCCTAAAAAACCTAACTAACACAACTAACCATTATTATGAAAAAACTAACGCTCATATTTTCACTCATATTTATTGCAAACGGATTCGCTCAAGACAATTATCTTGGAGATGGTCCTTTTTCTCAACTTATTATTAGAGGCGTAATGCTTATAAATGGTGATGGGTCGCCACCTCGTGGACCAATGGATATTGTTGTAGAAAACAATAAGATTGTAAACATGCAAATTGTTGGATATCCAGGTGTAAAAATCAATGAAAATAGGAGACCAAAACTAGAAGAAGGAGGGCATGAATTAGATGCCAATGGTATGTATTTGCTTCCAGGTTTTATTGATATGCATGGTCATATTGGTGGTAAAGCACAAGGCGCAGATTCGGAATATGTATTTAAACTTTGGATGGCTCATGGTGTGACAACGGTAAGACAACCTAGTGGCCATGGTATCGATTGGACACTTAATTTAAAACGTTTAAGTGAGCAGCATAAAATAGTGGCTCCACGTATTTTTGCTTATACAGCCTTTGGGCAAACTGGTGGTTCTTTCAATCCTTTAAATGACGCTCCAATTACCACCCCTGAAAGGGCGAGAGCTTGGGTGCGTGCTAATGCAAAAAAAGGAGCTGATGGTATTAAGTTTTTTGGAGCTGAACCAGAAATTATGGCAGCTGCTCTAGATGAAAATAAAAAATTGGGCTTAGGCTCTGCTTGTCATCATGCACAAATAAGTGTAGCCCGTTGGAATGTATTAAATTCAGCAAGAGCTGGACTAACCTCAATGGAACACTGGTATGGTTTACCTGAAGCTTTATTTGATGATAGGACTGTTCAAAATTATCCACTAAATTATAATTATCAAAACGAGCAAAATCGTTTTGAAGAAGCAGGAAAGTTATGGAAACAAGCCGCTAAACCGTATTCCGAACATTGGAATGCTGTGATGAATGAATTACTAGAACTCGATTTCACTTTAGATCCAACATTTAATATTTATGAAGCTAGTCGTGATTTACAACGTGCGCGTCGCGCAGAATGGCATGAATATTATACCTTACCTTCACTTTGGAAATTTTACGAACCCAGTAAAATAAGCCATGGTAGTTATTGGCATTTTTGGGGAACAGAACAAGAAATTGCATGGAAAGAAAATTTTAAACTTTGGATGACTTTCGTCAATGAATATAAAAACAGAGGTGGTCGTGTAACTGTTGGTACAGATTCTGGATTCATCTATCAACTGTATGGTTTTGCATATCCTCGAGAACTGGAATTATTACGCGAGGCAGGTTTTCATCCCTTAGAAGTTATTCGTGCAGCCACTTTAAATGGCGCTGAAGCTTTAGGGTGGGATGATAAAATAGGCTCCGTTCAAATAGGTAAATTAGCTGATTTCGTAATAGTAAAGGAAAATCCGCTAGTAAACCTAAAAGTATTGTATGGCACTGGAGCTATTAAGCTAACCAAAGACAATGAAGTTGTAAGAGTTGGCGGTGTAAAATACACGATAAAAGATGGTGTTATTTATGATGCAAAACGTTTGTTAGCAGATGTAAAAGCAAAGGTTGATGCTGAAAAGGCAAAAACCAATTGGAAATTAAAACAACCTGGAATTAAAAATTAATATTTTTAACAGGATTATTTTCTATTACGTTAGATAAGACAATTTGTGTTTTTGTCTCTCCATAAGTGATAAGCTGGTCTATAAATTGTTCGAGGTGTATCTGATTTTTTAAAACCACTTCCATAACAATATTTTCATTTCCAGTAATTCTATAGCAATTAACTACCTCGTTTAAAGACTTCACTTTTACAAGGAACGGTTTTAATTTCCCCATAAATGCTCGAAGCGTAATAATTGCTTTTAATTGATTTCCTGTTTCAATATAGGATACTTTTGTAAAATATCCTTCTATAATTCCTGCGTCTTCCATCTTACGAATACGTTCGGCTACTGCTGGAGATGTAATACCAACAGTCTTAGCAATTTGAGTATTAGATTGTCTAGAATTTTGTTGTAAACATTCTAGTATCTTCCAGTTGAGTAGATCTACTTTCATTTTTAAAGTATTATTTATAAATGTATTAAAAATTAAATAAATTTAACAATAATACTTTAATTATTAAATATAAATTTATCAATTTTCAAGTTAATTTTGTGTAATTGCTAAGAAAAATGTTACACACTACACCATCTCACTTACCTAGTTTGCCTGTTTACAAAAAGGCAATAGAACTTTTTTCGCTTTCTAGAAAAATTTCTAGTTATTTAAATTATGATTTGTCTACCTTATTACAAGATGGCTCAGAAGATGAGGATATTTATTTTTCGGGAGATATAGTACAGCAGTCTGAATCATTAATTCCTGAAATTATTAAAGCAGAAACTGAGGTTTCCGATAAAAAATACAAACATGCTTTAACGGTTAAACGACTTACAAATTTGCTTTATAAAAACTGTAAGCGTCTAGAGCGATGTAATAGTAATGGGAAAGATTTCTTGCCTATTTTACGTAAAGAACTTAAAAAGTTTAGACAATTACAGCGTAATTGGATGATGACATTGTAATTTTCAAATGATTACAGGTATAAATTCAAAATAAAAGATTCGCCCTCTTTTTAATTAAAAAAGTAATTTACATATTCCTACGATACTGACCTCCTACTTCAAAAAGCGCATTGGTAATTTGGCCTAAAGAACATTTTTTACAGACTTCCATTAAAACTCCAAAAATATTTTCGTTGTGAATCGCTTTATGTTGTAACTCTCTTAATAACTCATCAGTATCATTGGCTTTATGAAGATTCTCTAAAGTTTGTATTTGAAACTGTTTTTCGTCTTCTGTAGCGCGAATCACTTCTACTGGTAAAATAGTTGGTGAGCCTTTAGAACTTAAAAATGTATTTACACCAATAATAGGAAATTCACCATTGTGCTTTAAGGTTTCATAATATAAACTTTCCTCCTGTATTTTACTACGCTGATACATGGTTTCCATGGCTCCTAAAACACCTCCACGCTCCGTAATTCTATCAAACTCAATAAGTACAGCTTCTTCTACCAAATCGGTAAGTTCTTCAATAATAAAAGATCCCTGAATAGGATTTTCATTTTTTGCTAAACCTAATTCTTTATTAATAATTAACTGAATTGCCATAGCACGACGTACAGATTCTTCGGTTGGTGTTGTAATAGCTTCATCATAGGCGTTAGTATGTAGTGAATTACAATTATCATAAATAGCATACAATGCCTGAAGCGTCGTACGAATATCATTAAAATCAATTTCCTGTGCATGTAAACTACGCCCAGAGGTTTGAATATGGTATTTAAGTATTTGAGATCTAGCATTTGCTCCATATTTATGTTTCATGGCTTTTGCCCAAATTTTACGAGCTACTCGACCTATAACAGCATATTCTGGATCTATTCCATTTGAGAAGAAAAACGATAAATTCGGTCCAAATTTGTTAATATCCATACCTCTACTTAGGTAGTACTCAACATATGTAAATCCATTTGATAATGTAAATGCTAACTGTGAAATTGGATTTGCACCAGCTTCAGCAATATGGTATCCCGAAATAGAAACCGAATAAAAATTGCGCACATTATTCTCAATAAAATACTCCTGTACGTCTCCCATGAGTCGTAATGCAAATTCGGTAGAAAAAATGCATGTGTTTTGTGCTTGGTCTTCTTTTAAAATATCTGCTTGAACTGTTCCACGTACTTGAGAAACAGTTTTAGTTTTAATATCTTGATATATATCATTTGGCAATACTTGATTTCCAGTAACACCCAATAACATTAAACCTAAACCATCGTTTCCTTCTGGCAATTTACCATTATATGAAGGTCTTTCTTTGTCTTTATAAAATTTAGAGATTTTAGCTTCCACCTCTTTTACCAAACCATTTTCTTTAATATAAATCTCACATTGTTGATCAATGGCAGCATTCATAAAAAATCCTAATAACATTGGAGCTGGACCATTAATAGTCATGCTCACAGAGGTCATTACATCTGCTAAATTAAAACCAGAATAGAGCTTCTTGGCATCATCTAAACAACAAATACTAACACCCGCATTTCCGATTTTTCCGTAAATATCAGGGCGATGGTCTGGGTCGTTACCATATAAAGTTACACTATCAAAAGCAGTGGATAATCGTTTTGCTGGTAAACCTAAGCTTACATAATGAAAACGTCTGTTTGTACGTTCGGGGCCTCCTTCGCCTGCGAACATACGTGCTGGGTCTTCGCCTTGACGTTTAAAAGGATATAATCCTGATACATACGGAAACTCTCCTGGTACATTTTCTTGTAAACACCATTTTAAAATATCTCCCCATGCTTGATACTTTGGCAAAGCTACTTTTGGAATTTGGGTATGCGATAACGACTCTGTATGGGTTTCTATTTTTATCTCTTTACCACGTACTTTAAAAGAATAGATTGGATTTTTATAGCGATTCACTTTGTCTACCCAGCCTAAAATCACTTCCCAATTATAAGGATCAAAATTTAGCTTTACACGGTCAAATTCTCCAATCAATAGTTTTATAAAATCTGTATCTGTATCATTCTGAACAGCACGAAGAATCTCATCTTGATTCAATCCTTGCTTACCCAAATGAGATGTCTCACTTTCGTTAGAAATGACAGCAACAGAACATATTGTTTTAAAAATTCCATAGAGTTTTTGAGCGACTTCAACTTGGTCAATTACCTTATTATCGTAAGCTCTATTATTTTCAGCAATTTCAGATAAATAGCGGGTTCGTGAAGGTGGAATCACAAAAATTTTCTCACTCATTTCATTAGAAATGGTAAACGTAGATTTTAAATCGGCATCAGATTTTTCAACCAACTTGTCCATAATCGCTTTGTAAAGCGTATTCATTCCTGGGTCGTTAAACTGTGATGCAATGGTGCCAAAAACGGGTAAATCATCCTGTGGTACAACCCACAAATTATGATTGCGCATGTATTGCTTTTTTACATCACGTAGCGCATCAAGGGATCCTCTTTTATCAAACTTGTTAATGGCTACCAAATCTGCAAAATCGAGCATATCAATTTTTTCCAATTGTGTGGCTGCTCCAAATTCAGGTGTCATTACATATAACGACACATCGCTATGTTCAATAATTTCTGTATCACTTTGTCCTATTCCTGAAGTCTCCAAAATAATTAAATCATATTCGGCCGCTTTTAATACCTGAACAGCTTCATTAACATATTTTGACAATGCTAAATTGGACTGACGCGTCGCTAGACTACGCATATATACACGCGAATTATTTATGGCATTCATACGAATACGGTCTCCCAGTAAAGCACCTCCAGTTTTTCGCTTAGAAGGATCGACTGAGACAATACTAACAGTTTTTTTAGGGAAATCGATTAAAAAGCGACGTACTAACTCATCAACTAAAGATGATTTTCCAGCGCCTCCAGTTCCTGTAATCCCCAATACTGGAGTCTTTGAGGTTTTCTTTTTATTATGAATATTTTCTAATAATCCTTTTGCAACATCTGGGAAGTTTTCAGCCGAAGATATAACTCTTGCTATTGCCTTAGGATTTTTATCCGAAAGGGTATCTACGTCAACATCTAGGGAATCTCCAATAGCAAAATCTGACTTTTCAACCAAATCGTTAATCATACCTTGTAACCCCATTTCACGACCATCGTCTGGAGCATAAATACGTGTAATTCCATAATCCATTAAATCCTTAATTTCTTCAGGTAGAATTACGCCTCCACCTCCTCCAAATATTTTAATATGTTCAGCTCCTTTCTCCTTCAACAAATCATACATATATTTAAAATACTCATTATGACCGCCTTGATAAGACGTTAAAGCAATAGCATTTGCATCTTCTTGAATGGCTGTATTTACAACCTCTTCAACACTTCGATCATGACCTAAATGAATCACCTCAACGCCTGTGGCTTGAATAATTCGACGCATGATATTTATTGCGGCATCGTGCCCGTCAAAAAGTGAAGCTGCTGTTACAATGCGTACTTTGTGCTTTGGCTTATAAGGTTTGATTTGTTCCATTAATAAAAAAAGGTGTTTTTACGTGTTGCAATTTACATAATATTCAAAAAAATAGAGCTCTTTTAAGAATAATATAATGTTTTATAATGCGAATATATCACCTTCTTTTGCAAAATGAAATCCTAAATTTTGAATGCTATCTTTTAATGGATGTGAATCTTTTAGAGTTGGATTACTATGGTTAAAATGAATAAAATAGATTTTATTCTTTGTTTCAATAGCTTCATTTTCAAATAAGGTTGTAGTTTCTGTAGTAAAAGGGTGAGGTATTTTGCTCATATCTCTTGCTATTTCACCATCTCTAAAAAATGAAGCGTCTAAGAATGCATAATCTACTTTTTTAACTTCTTCAATAATATCCTTTTTCCAAACATGCCATTTATCAATGTCTGGAATAAATAACGCCGTTTTGTTATTACCTACAATTCTATATCCTACAGTTTCAGAATATTCATCGCGATGTGGCACTAAAAATGGTATTACATTTAATTCTCCATTTAAGCTAATAATAGAGTCGTTTTGCAATGGTCTCAATTCTATATTATTAAAAGATACTAACTGACTCCAAGGGCCATTACTTTGAAGATACGCTTTCATTCTAGGCATTGCATATACAGGAACTTTATTTCCTCCTAGTGCCTCAAAGCCAAAATACATTAATCCTGTATAATGCCCAATATGTGCATGAGTGAGAAAAACACCATCTATTACTTTTCCATTGTCTAAATGATTTATTTTTAAATCCTGAATTTGTTGCGTCATATCTGGAGTAGCATCAAACAACCATTTCTTTTTGTTTTTTAAATCGACAAGACCTAAACAGGATACTAATTTTTTAGATTCTGTTCCATCATAAAAAGCGTTGCAACAATCATTATCACAATTAATATGAGGAAAACCAGCGTCTTGAGCAACACCAAGAATAGTGATGTATTGATTTGGCTTAATTTCCTTTTTTGGCTTTTGTTTAACTTCAGGTTTGCAACTAAAGAAAATAAAGCAGAAGCTCAATATAAAGAATGGCGTTTGAAAAATTTTCATAATAAAATAATATTAGATAAAGATAAAAAATCTTACCTCTAAGTATAAAACAATTATTTTATCCTATTTTACAAGACATCAAAAGCAACAGATACATTTTTTCCATTAGTGGTGGTTTCCCAATATTAATGCTAAGAACCAACATAACTACATTGAGTCTTATTAAAGATAGTCAGTAAAAGCAATTCTGCTGAGTAAGATTTTTAAGATAAATCTATTTTTTTGTTAACTATTTCAAAATTTAACTCACTGTTACAGAATAATTTAATATATTTAATAGCATATATTTTATTAATAGCATGAGTAAATCTTCCAATATAAAAGAACATCAAAATAAATTGCAACGGCAATACAAGCAGCTTATTGAAGATGCTTATAATTTTAGACAAACTGATGCTGCATTAAGTGATATTGCTGAGTATAGAGCCTTAAAACTTTTAGATAAGTTAAACCGTTTACGATTTCTAAGTAGAGATCCTCTTAAAACGGTTTCTTAAAAAATTACTCACCTAAAATCCAATTCTTACTTTTTTTACGTATTTACTAATAAAAGCATTTATGAATACTCAATTTTGTAAAGTAGGAACTATAAGACCTAACTTAAGTAAGGTTTTAAATGCAACTAAAACTAAAAGTAAATTGGTGAAACTAAAAACCAAGAAGACAGACTCTACAAATAAACTACCCCAATAGTTTAATTTAAAATTTCTGCCATTTGCTGTTGAAGTGCTCTAGCTTTTTCAGCTGAAGCCTGTGGAAAATCAAAACTATTTGAAGCATAAATAATGCCGCGTGAAGAATTAATTAAAAGCCCAACATTCTCATTCATACCATATTTACAAACTTCTTGTAAATTCCCTCCTTGAGCACCTACCCCTGGAATTAACAAAAAACTCTCAGGGATAATTTGACGAATATCACCCAAATATTCTGCTCTAGTCGCTCCAACTACATACATAAGGTTTTTAGGATTTTTCCAAGTTTTAGAAGTTTCTATGACCTGTTTGTAAAGTTCTTTACCATCAACAGATTTAGTCTGAAAATCGGAAGATCCATCGTTGGAGGTCAATGCTAATAGAATGGTATGCTTACCTTCAAAAGCCAAAAAAGGCTCTACAGAATCTTTTCCCATATAAGGTGCTACTGTAATACTATCAAAAGCTAAGTCTTCAAAAAAAGCTTTAGCATATCTGCTACTCGTATTCCCAATATCTCCACGTTTTGCATCTGCAATCGTAAAAATCTCAGGATAGTTTTTATTTAAATACTGTATTGTTTTCTCCAATGCTTTCCAGCCTTTCAAACCATAAGCTTCATAAAAAGCGGTATTTGGTTTATAGGCCACACACAATTGATGTGTTGCATCTATTATGGCTTTATTAAATGCAAATATTGGGTCTTCTTCTTTAAGTAGATGATGTGGGATTTTATTTAAATCGACATCTAATCCTATACAGAGAAAGGATTTCTTTTTTTTGATTTGTACTATTAATTGGTCTTTGGTCATTTTTATATAAAAGATTCTTCACTTTCATTTCGACTGCACTCAATGTGACAGTTCAGAATGACATATTAAATCACATCATTATTAGCCTTTAACAATTCTGTGTTTTCAGCAAGCATTAATTCGTCAATTATTTTTTGAATATCGCCATTTATAATGTTGGACAAATCATAAAGTGTTAATCCAATTCTATGGTCTGTTACACGTCCTTGAGGATAATTATAGGTTCTAATTTTAGCACTTCTATCTCCTGTAGACACCATGCTTTTACGCTTTTCAGAGTCGGCTGCTTGTTTTTTTGCTAATTCCATTTCATACAATCGGGAACGCAATACTTTTAAAGCTTTTTCTAAGTTTTTATGTGATGATTTTTGGTCTTGACAGCTAACAATCATTCCTGTAGGTTCGTGATGTAACTTAATTGCAGAATAGGTTGTATTAACCGATTGCCCTCCTGGTCCTGTTGATGTTGTACGTTCAATTCGCACTTCTTTCATGTCTAATTCTACATCAAACTCTTCAGCTTCTGGTAATACAATTACTGATGCTGCACTTGTATGTACACGCCCTTGGGTTTCTGTTTGTGGTACACGTTGAACACGATGTACTCCAGCTTCAAATTTTAAGGTTCCATACACATCTTCACCAGAAACTTCAAAGATAATTTCTTTAAACCCTCCAGAAGTTCCTTCATTTAAGTTTACAACATCTACTCTCCATCCTTTATCACTACAATATTTTGAATACATTCTGTATAAATCTCCAGCAAAAATGCTTGCCTCATCACCTCCTGTTCCGGCTCTAATTTCTACTACAACATTTTTGGCATCATCAGGATCTTTAGGTATTAATAAGAATTTAATTTCGTCGTCTAATGCAGGTAGTTTTTCTTTGGCTTCATCCAATTGCATTTTAGCCATTTCTACCATTTCAGCATCAGATTCTTCTGCAATAATTTCTTCAGCTTCTTTAATGTTTTCCAAAAGAGACGCATACTTTTCTCCCTTATCTACAATCTTTTTTAAGTCCTTATATTCTTTATTAAGTTGTACATATCTTTTTTGATCTGTAATGATATCCGGTTGAATGATCAAATCATTGACTTCATCAAAACGTTGTTTTACTATTTGTATTTTTTCTAACATCTACCTTTATAAATTGTGTAGCAAAAATACGATAATTTATGAATTTTAGTGACCTATTAATGCTCTTGTATTTATGACTAAAAAATAATAATAATTATAAATCGTTAACATATAAACATGCAACAATTTTTATCCATACTAACATTTTACAGATCATTTGTATTATGGTCATTTATAATAAATATTGCTATAACTATTATTAATCCATATATTATTCCTGCCATTATTACTAAACTTCTTCTTACTATTTTTCTATGGTATTATATTAATGAAACAGCTTCCAAAAGAAAACTGGTACTTTACAAAAGTTTAGGGATTTCGACGCTTAAATTATTTTCTGGATTGTTTTGTATTGATGTTTTCCTTACAATTTCTTTTCTTTCTATTGTTAAAGAATTTATTTAAAAAATATATTTTACGTTTTCATTATTGTATTTTGCATGCTCAATTTTTTAGTATGCAGCATTCAAATTTTAAAAAACTAGGTTTTATTCTAGGACCTTTATTATTTACACTCACACTTCTATTTATTCATCCCGAAAGGCTTTCTAAAGAAGCAAATGCGGTATTAGCAACTACGTTTTGGGTTGCTATTTGGTGGATTTTTGAAGTGGTTCCCATTGCTGTTACTGCCATGCTCCCAATTATTCTATTCCCAATTACAGGAGCGATGAAGCTAAGTGTTACTACTGCATCATTTGGACATAAGTACGTATTTCTGTATATAGGAGGTTTTATTCTAGCCATAGCCATTGAAAAATGGAATTTACACAAGCGCATTGCGCTTAACATTATTGCTATTATTGGCACTAGTGTACAAAGTATCATTCTAGGTTTTATGGTTGCCACTGCATTTTTATCGATGTGGATTTCAAATACTGCTACAACCGTTATGATGTTGCCTATTGGTATGGCAATTATTTCTCAACTCAAGGACAATCCAGATACTATTGAAGATGAAAATAAGACATTTGGGAAAGCTCTAATGTTAGCGATAGCTTATAGTGCTTCTATTGGAGGAGTTGCGACGCTAATTGGCACACCTCCAAACCTTATTTTAGCAGGAATTTTAGAAGATCATTATAACATTGAACTCACATTTTCTAAATGGATGATGTATGGATTACCAATTTCATTGGTTCTATTATTTATTTGTTGGCAATATCTAACTAAAGCTGCTTTTACCTTTAAACAAAATGATTTTCTAGGAGGAAAAGCCGAAATTAATAGGCAAATTAAAC
>CAYQME010000041.1:0-2373 GCA_964418645.1 uncultured Flavobacteriaceae bacterium | reverse complement strand
TTTGATATTTCAGTTTTTCCTGAAGCTTTAAAAATCGACTAGTAATTAAAAACGCCAAATTCACTTTTTATTGTTAATTTTTTAGATTCACTTGCTTCAACACGACCAATAACTTGAGCGTCAACATTGAATGATTTAGAAATTTTAATAATATCAGCAGTAATTTCTGGCGACACATATAACTCCATTCTATGTCCACAATTAAACACTTGATACATTTCTTTCCAATCGGTTTTAGATTGCTCTCGTATTAATTTAAATAATGGTGGAACTGGAAACATATTATCCTTAACAATATGCAAATTGTCAATAAAATGAAGAATTTTAGTTTGGGCACCTCCACTACAATGCACCATTCCATGAATAGTATCGTTTTTGTAATTTGAAAGAATAGATTTTATTATTGGTGCATAAGTTCTTGTTGGTGACAGTATCAATTTACCAGCATCAATAGATACATCTTTAACTGCATCGGTTAATTTTTTGTGCCCTGAATATACTAAATCTTCAGGAACTGAAGCATCAAAACTTTCTGGATATTTTTTGGCTAAATAGTTATGAAACACATCGTGTCTTGCCGATGTCAACCCATTACTTCCCATACCACCATTATAGACTTTCTCGTAGGATGCTTGTCCAGATGAAGACAAACCAACAATAACATCTCCAGCTTTGATATTGGCATTATCAATAACTTCATCGCGTTTTATCCTAGCCATAACTGTTGAATCTACTATAATTGTACGTACCAAATCGCCAACATCTGCAGTTTCGCCTCCAGTTGAATGTATGGTTACTCCAAAATCTTTAAGCTCAGAAATTAATTCTTCAGTACCATTAATAATGGCTGAAATAACTTCACCAGGAATCAGGTTTTTATTTCTACCAATAGTAGAGGATAGCATGATATTATCTGTTGCACCTACACAAAGTAAATCGTCAATATTCATAATTAACGCGTCTTGCGCAATACCTTTCCATACAGAAATATCTTCCGTTTCTTTCCAATACATATAAGCTAAAGAACTCTTTGTACCAGCACCATCGGCATGCATAATTAAACAATACTCTGCATCGTTTGTAAGGTAATCTGGAACTATCTTGCAAAATGCTTTTGGAAACAAGCCTTTATCAATATTCTTAATAGCATGGTGCACATCTTCTTTAGAAGCTGAAACACCTCGCTGTGCATATCTTTTACTAACTTCATTACTCATTTTAGAAGACGTTTTTAGGTGATGCAAAAGTAATAAAGTTATTTAATTTTTAGAATGAATTATTGGATTAGAATTAATTACTGTTGGTTCATTTTTTTTAATCCTTTTATGTTTTCCTCTTTTTCCGAAATAAAAATTCAAACCAAAGCCTGCTCTCCAATACACATCATCGGCATCTCCTGAAATTTTTCCATCTAAATCATCAGTAAACAAATAATTATATTCGGCAAATAACTTGATTCCCACAGACCTTGTAACCAAAAGTTCAAAACCGCCTCCCCCTTGTACCTTTGAATCTGTTCTTGTAAAAAAGTTTGAAGCGTTTAATCCACCTCCAGCAAATACAAAAGGCGTAAATGAATGATATGGAAAAAGATATAACTCTAAATTCATATCAAAAGACATAAACCCTTCATTAAATTCATCTTTATAAGCCAAATTAAATTTTTGATAACCAAAGTTTACATTAACATAAGGACCTAAAAATCGTTTATAACCTATATGCGTATATATTTCGAATAAAGGATCGGTAAAATCTCCATTTAATACAGAAGTACCAACAGCTATTGAAACTGCATTTTTACCTCTAATTTCGGTTCTAAATTTAGAATTTTTATTTTGAATGCTCTGACTTATTTGTTGTGCAGTAAGCGAATTACAATAAAGAAAACAACAAGATAAATATATTGTATATATTAAAAAAGTGTTACGCATATTATCACTTTATAAATGCAATAAAAAAATAATGCAAAATTTAGCCGTGACAATATAGTAAAATACCTTTTAATTTTCTATTTGTGTTATACAAAAAAAGCTTTAATTAATACTATTTCTAAAATAATAGAAAAGCAATAATTAAAGCTTTTAAGACACTCAATATAAAAACAAGTCTATGATGATAAACCAGTATCATCAACTAATACAACCGAAGTATCTTGAGAAACATCATCATTTACTTCACTTGAATCGTCTTGAGAAAATAATAGAGTCGCGACCATAAGTGCCGCAACACTTAGAAGTAACTTTTTCATTTTTACAAAATAATGGATTAATAGCAATACAAATTTAAGGAAAATATGTGATAAATTACATAACATTCATACTCTAAGTGTGAGAGTATTCTGTTAAATTCGATAAATTGTAAATTAATTAGTTG